>NZ_SCNC01000034.1:0-44310 GCF_005503635.1 Chryseobacterium sp. 2VB | reverse complement strand
TGGGCTTTTAGATATGCAAAAAAGGAAACCGCATTAGTCTCCCTTTTCAATTTTCTGTATCATATAAAAGCTTACTTCATTTTGTAGCGAATGTATTGTTATAGCACAAATAAGTACAACTTTCTTTTTCATATTAAATATTGTATTTTAAATTTGATACAAAGCTATAACACAACATTCCTTTTATCATATACGACCACTTACATCATAGATACAACATCCAACAACATATATAAAACTCTAAAAATCAACACTTCTATATCTTTAAGAAAACTATATATCTATCCCAATTTACTATTCTCAGCTGTCATCAGAAAGATTTTTAAAGAAAAAGTAAAGATCAACATCTGAAGAAATATCTAATTTTTTCCTGAGTCTATGCTTTTTATTCTGGACAGACCGATGTTCCACAAAAGTATACTGTGCGATTTCTTTTGATGTAAATCCCGCCCATATCATTGCGCAAAAAGCTAAATCAGATTTTGACAAATTAGAATTTATTTCAAGTAAATTTTTAATAAATTCCGGATATGCTTCCTGAAATTTGTTGAGAAAATTAGGGTCATTTTTTTTGGCCAGCTCGATAATATAATCGTAGGAATTATTAAGTTTTTCCTTTAAGACATCTGTTTCAAATTCCTTTTGTTTTATAATATCTCTATTCTGTTGACAGTGGATAAAGGCTAAAAGTAAAATAACAATAAGACAGAAAACTACACTTTTATAAACAAAAAATACATTCTTCTTTGAAATATCTGCAGATTCTTTTTCCTTTATCAGGTCATCAACAGAAATATTGATACTTTCGTTACAAACCCTGCTTAAACTGTCATTTAGCCTTGTATACTTTTCAAGGTATTCTTTTTCTCCCTTCTGGTCATTTAAAATCCGATAAGTACCGGCTATTGTTTTGTATAGCAGAGGAATATTATAAACTCTTTTGGTTCTTTCTAAAATGGCAACAGATTTTGTATAGTACATCAACGCTTTTTCGTACTCTTTTTTTTTATTAAGAAAATTACCATAAAAGTAGTAAGTCTGCCCTCTCTGGACATTCCAGTAATCCGTTTTCTGCAGTAGTTTCAATGCATTATTCAAATAATACGAAGATGAATCCGGATTCTCTCTATAAACCATATAATGATTTGCTATCAGCGAATTAATTACCGGAGTAGATTTTATATTTAATGCTTTGTGCAAATAAACCAGCGAAGAATCATGCTGGTGGATATCATGTAAGAAATCTGCCCTGCTTGCATAAATGCCTGATAACAATTCCCTTTCATTACGATTTGAAATCAGCTTACCATAGTAAATAGACCGTGAATTATATTTCAATGCATTTGTGTACAACCCAATAACATAATTAGTCTGTCCATATTCGTGATATAGCCTGGCAGATAAATAAGCATCATTGATTTTTTTGATTTTTCTTTCAGCTTTCCGCAGATAATAAAAAGACTCTTTATAGTCACCTATGGTTGCATAGATATTAGCAATATTGATATAACCTAAAATCTCTCCTTTCAGATAATTCTGATTTTGGGAAATAATAATATATTTTTCATTGAAAGAAATTAATTCTTTTTTTTCACCTCTTATTCTTAATTTCTCGGATTTAATTATTAATGCGTTGTCTATTTGGTCCTGAGTATAATTTTGAGAATATAAGACAGTAAAAATAGACAAATGGGCAAACACCATCATTAAAAATTGAAATATTCTTTTTATGCTCACACTGATCATATTGTATATTCAATTGCTGTTCCTTTGATACTAGCAAATAATTCTGCTTATTTCTGTACTTTCTGAAAAATTATTTTTTTTGAATCAGGTTTTTGAATGATAATAATTGTATTTGGGATTGTCATGAAACTTCGCTGACCTCCTTTGATCACTTTATAAGAATATACTATATCCTGACCTTTTTCCTGAAGGCTGACAGGGATAATTTCCACTTCCAAATTGGTTTTAGGGTAAATAAGAGCGAGTACATTTTCTTTTGAGAAATCAATAGGTGTTGGCTTCCCGCTCATGCCCATTGTTGTTGCAGCCCCAAAAATCTGATCAAATTCTTCCTGTGAAGTAATTATTTTTTCAGTTAAATCTTTTTGATGGGAGGTATTTTTAACAAAGTATTTCTTTGCTGATGTATAGGGAATATCTTTTTGAGAAACATTTACAGTACACGAAAAAACTATGAGAGTACTTATTAAAGTCATGATGAAATTTTTCATTTTTTTCAATTTATTGTGTGTTAAAAGCTATTGTAATTACTTAACATATATAGTAAACAGAGCCGGGCTCGGGGATTACCTTAATTAGCTTTAAAGGATATTAAGATGATCTGGTAAGAACACGTCCTGTTTCTACAATTGTATTATTTTATAACTTGTAAGGAAGGATAATTTTTTAGCTGATCTTCGGTAATTCCTGATGCAATGATACCATCCTGTATAGCTGGCTGCGTTGAATTTCCTGCTACATCCAGAGTAATTTTAGAATTCGGAGTATCAATTCCGCTCTGGGAATACAAATCCAGCAACAATAATACGAGCAAGGTTAATACAATTTTTTTCTTCATAATGTTTTTTGTTTCACCGTAAAAGTATAAAATAAGCGTTAGGATGCATTAAATGGCACATACATCACAGATACAGCACGACGAAACGTGCATTATTTCAAGCAAATACTCCCGATTTATAGTAAGAGACAACCAATCGTTATCTGTAAGCAATTTTCGGATTTTTTGACATTCAGAAAAAGCTGTATAGATGATGTATACAAAATATTGCAGCATATAGAACAAGACCTATATTTTTGCACAAAAACACAAACTATATACTTTCTATTAACTCACAAATCCTTTAGTTGATATAAAGACCAGGTACTAGAGTTGTAACTGACATTAAAGAAATAAACTATTGTAAAGTTCAAAAACAATTTTACTTTATTATTTTAAATATTAAAAGCATTCTTTTAATTGGTTGAGACACTCTCTTTAATTAATTTATGAACTCTAGTATTCTTTTTTATTAAATACAGTTCACTCAAAAAAGAGCTATAAAATTGAAAATTTATATTATTATGTTACCAATGGATCATCACAAACAATCTCACTCAATGACGCCTGATTATAAAAAGATTTACCTTGATCTTGTCGACCTGAAATATCCTGAGAAAAAGGACGAGTGTGCAAAAATTTTATCGAAGAAAAATCTGTCAGCGTTTGATGTAATAGAAATTAACAGAATAATATTTAATTATAACCAGGACATCAAGGCAAATCAGTCTCATCGTTCCTACAATGAAGAAACGATACACAAAATCCTTGAATATCAAAAAAAGAATTATCTTAATAATACGCAGCTGGCCCTGCATTTTAAGTTGAGTCGTAATACCGTTGCAAAATGGAAAAATTTATTCAATATTTAATCAATTCACAACCTCAATAAATTTATATACCCTCCTACTGTGCTTTTACCGCCTTGTTTAAAGGATGTAATCCGGATAAAAATAACAGAATCTTACCACGTTCCGGTTATACAGTAAGAGATATTCCTTTTTTGGGAAAATTCATAATAACAAATACCGTTATTGACTAAAACATATATAACTACAAATACATGTTTTAAGCAATAACGGCAAAAAGAACATACCAGAATATGGTATAATATTCTGAGATTTAAAATTAGTCTTCTTTATTGTTTTTCAGATAAAGAACTACTTATAATCTTTAGAACTTCTTCGGGGTTCTTTTACTTCCGGCCATTTTACCGCCTCTCCCTTTTCATCCTGAGGCATTACTCTTTTTTCTCTGTTACTGAATTCAGGATCCTCGGAAGCCATATAAGCCAATGCCGCTGTTAAAATTACATTATTTTTCACCTCATCAAAAACGATCTTGTCATAGGTATCTTTCGTAGTATGCCATGTATATCCGAAATACCCCCAGTTCAGAGAACCTAAAGAAATTCCGGGCACTCCTGCTGCCACGAAAGAAGCATGATCGGAACCTCCGCCACCAGGCATTCCTGGAAAATCTGTCTTGATGTGGCTTCTTACGGCTTTTGGAACTCCATCAAGCCATCTTCCTACATAATCATAAGCTTTTACAAATCCTTGTCCACTGATATTAACCACTCGTCCCGTTCCGTTATCCTGATTAAAGGCTGCCTGTACCCCTTTAATTATCTGAGGATTATCAGCAACAAAACCTCTTGAACCGTTTAATCCCTGCTCTTCACTGCCCCAAAGTCCGATGATAATAGTTCTCTTGTTATCAGGATAATATTTTTTCAGAATTCTCATGGCTTCCAGCATGGTAATTGTACCGGTACCATTATCTGTAGCTCCCTGTGCTCCGTCCCATGAGTCAAGGTGAGCAGAAAGAATCACGTATTCATCAGGTTTTTCTTTGCCTTTGATCATTCCGATCGTATTAAAGCTTTTGGCTTCCGGAAGTATTTTTGACTGGGCATCAATTTTAATTTTAGGCCGAGTTCCTTTTTCTGCCATTCTGTAAAGCATACCATAGTCTTCCAAATCGATATCGACCATAGGAATTTTGGTAGTTTTTGCGCCGAATATTCTGTTAGCCCCCATAATACCTGTCCAGTTTGAAATGGCAATACCTGCCGCTCCTGCTTTTTCCAATGCTTCCGGAAGGCTGTTATTATCATAGCCGATATTCTTTATATAAGCTGCAAAATCTTTGGCAGCCTGATCTTTTTCCGCTTTAAGTTTTTCATACAATTCGGGGGTTGCAAATTCTTTGATCTGTTCATCAGAGCGTCCTATTTTCTGGTATTGTGCCATCAGCACAATTTTTCCTTTCACTGAAGGAAGCCATTGATCAAATTCAGCTTTAGAAGACACTTTCGGAAGAATGATCACTTCCGCTTCAATGGCTTTTTTTGTAGCCGGACTCCACGCCAGCTGAGTTGCGGAAAGAGATTTTATGCGTGGATAGGTCATATCAACATGAGTTGTTCCTCTTTGCCATCCTTTCCATGTTCCGAATTGCTGAAGATTGGCATCTACTCCCCAGGAGCGAAGTTTATTGACACTCCATTCATTTGCTGCCAGCATTTCGGGAGTTCCCACAAGACGAGGCCCGATGCCATCCAACAGTTCAGATGCCAGGTTTTCAAGCTGGGAATTATTATTGACTTCATCTACAAAACTTTTTACGATAGGGTCTAGTCTTTCTTTTGGATCAACCTTTATCTGAGCCCATGAAAACTGGGCAGCCAGCATTACTGCAGGCACTGCAAAAAATCTATTTATCCTCATAATATATATTGATTGGTTTAAAGATAAAAGAAATCAGGGAGATGGTGAAAAATTAAGCCTAAAAAAAGGCTTTTCAATTATTTTTATCAATATTTTATTCAAAAACAACAATAAAAATTCATCAATAACTATAATCTACAAAAAAGGTCTTCAATCCGACAGCCTTTATGATTTTTAGAAGTGGCAATTCACTTTCTGTAAGAATAACCTATTTCAAAGAAAATACCATTGAAATCAGTATATAAAAAAACCGGCTTCAAAAGCCGGCTAAAGGTGAATTATTTCTTAGCTTCTTCTACAGAAACTTTTCTGAATTCTTTGAACAATTTGCTTAGTTCTAAAGCTGCTTTACGAGCTCTTGTACCAGCTGCTTTGTTTCCTTTTTCCGCTTGTTGGTTTGCCTCAGTTGTGAACGCTTCAAATTCTGCGTTGATTTTTTCAATTAGTTCTTTCATTTATTTAAAAATTTAGGCTGCAAATATAGGTTTTATGGCGATTCCAGCCTAATTGTGTTGAAAAAAAATAGTGGATTTACTCATTTTTTCTGAGTCTTTCTTAAATTCAATTTAATTTTTAAAATAAAATCAAATTATTGTAGAAAATAAACCATGTTATTCGGTGTCACATAGCGCATCAGTGAATATTTAAATAAACTATTTAAAATCAACAAGAACCGAAAAAACATACAGAAAAATCTTCTTAAAAATTTTATCTGTAAATCATTCATTCTCCTCAATTCATATGTATTTGATTACGTTGTTTTAAAAATGCAGATATTTTGTATTTCTACCAGTATTTTTATACTAAAATTTTAATGATATAAGACAATTTTAAACAAATAATGTCTGTACCGATGATATTTTAACGAACTGTATCCTTTTTGAATGGATTAATCTTATAATTTTGAATAAAAAAAATCCCATGGATATCATTTCAAAATTTACAGTAGGTTCTGAAGAGGGAATTTCTGATCTTATAGCCATCATTGATTCTACCGTTTATGCGTTGCACAAAGAATTTGTAACTGAAGAAGAAATCAAAAAATATATTCACAACGAAATAGACCCGAGAAAGATGATCAATGACCTGAACGATCTTTCTAACCAACTGATCATGATGTATTCAGATCAGAAACCCATCGGATTCAGCATTATAAAAAGCGGTTCGGTACATCCGGGAATTCCTGGCGGAAAAAGAGCTACAGAAATCAGTTTTGTAATTCTTTCAGAGTTTGATCTTCCTGAAACAAGACAGTCTCTCTGGAAAAAATGCAGGTCAGCAGTAAGCTTTACGGATATTATATGGATCAATATCCTGGATCATGATCCGCTTGCAGACTTTTTAAAAGAATCCGGTTTTATCGCTGTGAGCAGTTCAAAAGCCGGACCTTTTCAACTGCCTTCTCATATTTTGGAGCTGGAGATTAATAAAGGTTAATCCAGCTGCTTTAACCATAGATTCCATAGATATTTGCCTATATAATAGTAAACAATCATTTTTTTAATTCCACAACTATTGAGGAAGACTATTATTTTAATTTCTATTATCTCATTTAAAATGACCTTAAGTAGACAACAGTTTACTTATCTTTGATTTTTATAATTTTTACCTATGAGTGATCAGCTGGAAACGATAGAGGATTATTACAGACGTATCCGTAAAAATCAGATCAAAATGTTTGATTCTGAGGATTTTGAAATGGGAAAATCTCACTTCAATATTTCTATGCGGAAATACTGTAGTTTTAAAAGCCCTTACAACCGTCGTGATTATTATAAAATAAGCTTTATTATTGGAAAGGGCACCATTCATTATGGTACTCATCAGCTGTATATAGATGGTCCTGCCCTATTTTTTCCTTCTCCAAGCATTCCGTATTCATGGGAGTGTGAAAGCGATGTACAGGAAGGATATTTTTGTTTATTTAATCAGGAATTTTTTAATGGGAATTCTGAATTCAATCTGTTTAAAAAAACTTCAATGTTCAAGGAATGGAGTAAGCCGGTTGTTTTTCTGACAGAAGAACAGGCCCAGCTGACAATGCTATATTTTGATCAGATTTACAGAATGAATAATTCTTCCTATCCTTTCCGCTGCAGCAGTATCAAAAGCAATCTTGCTTCTGTAATGCACCTGGCGCTGGAAAACCGTGTGGAAGATATCAATCCTAATGAACTTCCCGCAAATGTACGTCTGTATAAACTATTTGATGAACTTCTCAACAAACAGTTTCCGCTGGACTCTCCTGCTTATCCGCTGGCCTTAAAAACGCCTTCCGATTTTGCTGCGCACCTGAATGTACATGTCAATCATCTGAATTCTTCCGTTAAATCTGTAACCAACCTTACGACCACACAGATCATTAAAGAAAAGATGTTTGAAGAGTCTAAAAACCTGCTGAAGTATACGAATTGGGATATTGCACAGATCGGTTACACTTTAGGATTTGATCAGCCTGCTCATTTTAATAATTTCTTTAAAAAGCATGCGCAGACTTCACCCTTAAAATTTAAGAATCTGTCATAATATTTGATTTTTGTAATTTTTACTTTGTCTTTTAAAATCCGGTTTTGTATTTCTTGACTTATTTTTGCAATGTAAAAAATGAATGAATATGTTGAGAGAAGCATCTGAACAACGAATCAGATTAATTACCATTATGGCTTTCGTGTCTATCCCGCTTTCCGGGTTTGTCACGGATATTTATTTACCATCGTTCCCTTCTATGGCCAAAGAAATGATGGTTTCGGAAAAAGATATTCAGATTACCCTGACATCATATCTGTTGAGCTACGGGATTTCCCAATTATTTGTAGGAGGAATTCTGGACAGTATCGGGCGTTATCGTCCCAAATTGATAGCCTTATTCCTATTGATACTGACCAGTATTTTAATTACGATGACCAACAGTATTCTACTAATCTGTCTGCTTCGTATTCTTCAGGGAGCTGCAGTTTCAGTACTTGTTGTGGCTACGCGTGCTATTTTTGTAGATATTTATGATGCGGAAAAGGTTAAACATTATCTGAGCTACTTTACTATTGTATGGTCCTGCGGTCCTATTCTGGCCCCTTTTCTTGGAGGATATCTTGAGAAAATCTTTAACTGGCATGCTAATTTTTATTTTCTGGCAGCATATGCCGGATTTCTGTTCCTTTTTGAGTGGTTTTTTAGCGGGGAGAGCCTTCCTCAGAAAAAGAAACTGGATCTTTCAGAGAACATCAGCCTTTATAAGATGATGCTTAAAAACAGGATTTTCATGTTGGGGATTTTCATTTTAGGTTTAAGCTATTCTATCGTGATGTTATTTAATATTACAGGACCATTTATTATTGAAAATACTTTTCATTTTACGCCGGTAGTGATTGGATATTGTACATTAATCTTAGGATTTTCCTGGATGATCGGAGGTTTTATAGGAAAACGCAGACTGACTCTGGATTTTAAACCAAGAATATTGCAGCCTATCTTACTTCAGCTGATCCTTATCGCAGGCCTGATCATCACCAGTTATTTCGCAGAAAGCCTGTTCATTATGATTTCTTTTGCTTTTTTTATTCATATCTGTTCCGGAATTTTATTCACCTCCTTTTTTACTACAAGTATGCTTTACTTTCCGAAAAATGCAGGTACTGCCGGCGGACTGATGGGTGGACTGGTGTATGTAATCACTTCTGTAACAAGTTTCATCATCTCTGTAAGCGGGACAGTAACGGATCAAAAAGGTCTTTCCTGGCGCTATCTGATCATTGCATGTTTCCTTTTGGGGATCATTCTTATTATGCATCAAGCCGTTAAAAAAGAAAAAGCAGAGAATTAGTCTCTGCTTTTATTTTATACTTTCGGTATAATTTTTCGCTGTCTACTATTTCATCAAAATTAGTTTTAATTAAAACTAATTTTTTGTATATTTGTTATGATAAGTCATGCCATAATCCATCGAAAAAAATGCTTCTAATCTTGTTTCATCATTAATATAAAAGTATGCCTGTAAAACAGAATAATCTATCAGAACTTGCTCTGGAGCTTGGTCTGGCAATGAGTGAAATGAAAAGCCGTCTCCGACAGAAGATCCAGACTATCGTTACTATTTATGATCCGGATCTTTCTTTTGAACTGATTGAAATTCTCGGTTTGCTTTCAAGACATAACGGCATCAACCAGCAGGAAATTGGAACCAAAGTAAGCAAAGACAAGTCAAGTATCACCTATCTCATCAACAGCCTTGTGAAAAAGGATCTTGTTGAACGGATAGCTGATAAAAAAGACAGGAGAAACAAACAGATCTTTTTAACTCCGAAAGGTAAACAGATTGTAGAAACCGTTTATCCATGGGCATTGGATCTTTATAAAAAAGCAGCTGACGGTATTGATGAGAAAGAGATCAGCAAAGCACTGCTATTGGTAAAAAAAATGACAGCCAACCTGGAGGAATCAGCACTAAAACATAATACAATATGAGAACAATTCTTGTACCTGTTGATTTTACATCAACTACCGAAAATGCAGTAAGAGTTGCCGCAGACTGGGCAAAAACCTACGAATATAAAAATATTATCCTGTTAAAAACTGCAGGAGAATCAGAATTTGATTATCTGCATATTGCAGAAGGACATTCATTTGTCAATGAAGAAAGTATCAATAACCTGCTGCAAAGGACAGAATTGCTATTCGATCAGTTAACGGATATCATCGCTGAAAAGTCACCTGAAGTTAAAGTTTCCAGCGTTTTAAGTGATTGGACTCTTACCAGAAGTATTAATGAGCTTTTAAAAAACCAGCCTTCTGTGGAACTGATTATCCTGGGAAGTGATGACCAGACCTCTTCTACCGAGAGTTTTGTTTCTGAGAATATTATAAGTATTGCCAGGACAAGTCCTGTGAAGACATTAATTGTTCCCAATAGCTACCATTATTCACCTATTAAGAATATATTTATTCCTTGTGATATTAGAGGTATTAAAAGGCTAGAGAGACTGTTTCACCACAAATCTGTTATTCATAAGCAAGATGTCCGTCTTTCATTTCTCAATATCAACACCAGTGAAAAAGAGGACGAAACGCAAAAAAGAGAACTGGAGGATTACATTCGTGAGCATTTAACGGAAATTCCGAGCAGTATTCATTATTCTCATGATGAAAATATTATTAAAGGTATCCTGAACTTTGCTGTATCAGATAAGGCAGACCTTATTATAGCACTACCCGGTAAGCACAGCTTCTTGTATTATCTGGCAAACAGAAGTATTTCCGAAGGAATTTATCAGAACACCTCTCAGCCTGTTTTAATTTTAAAATAACAAGAAAACTGAAAGCTAATAATAAATTTTAGCATTTTCAATTTTAACCATTGCCAGCTCTTCCATTTTCTTAACATAGCGGATCACCGTCTCTACCCGAAGGCCGGTTAAGGTTGCTATTTGCTGTCTGGTGTAAGGAATCAGAAATGAATAGGGTTCTTCAAAACCGAAATATCTTTTAAGGTGATCAAAAAGCTTCGTGAGCTTTACAATAGGATCTGAAATTGCCAGAAAGCTTGAAATCATATATCTGAAATGAAGTCTGTCTGCGGTATACTTATTTATTTCAAGCATTAATAAAGGATTTTCCACCAGGAATTCAAGGAACCTGGTTTTGGAAAGCCTGAAAATTTCACAGCTGGTGACCGCAATAGCATTCACAGCATAATGGTGATTGGTAAATAAATAGCTTTCACCAATACAATGGCCATCAAAAGGAAGCCCATGAACAAATTCTTTTCCGTCTTCCAATAAATTATTCAGTTTCACGGTACCATATTTGATCTGAAAATAGAATTTTACAGCAGATCCTTCCTGAAAAATAGTTTCACCTGCTTCATACTTTTCCAGACTGGCTCCGAGGGAAAATAATAATTCTTCATCTATGATCATCTTACCATTATTAATTTGAGTAAAAATACTTAAAGAATAAGCAATGTTGCAACTTATTAAATACCACAGAAACGGTAATCCTTTTTCTACACTGCTTTTCTTATATCTTATTAAGTTGTAATTTTCTTCTTGTGTTTGGACCCCCAATCTGCCAAAGCAGCAATCACATCTTTCAGGGATTCACTATATTCTGTGGGAACATATTCTACCAGCACCGGCTTCTGATCCGTAATCACAGTTCTTTCCACCAGATGATTCACCTCCAGCTTTTTCAATTCGCTGGATAAGACTCTTGCCGAAATTCCATTGATAGTCCGCTGTAACTCATTGAAGCGGGTATGTCCGCCCAAAATAGCAATCATTACCCTGATGGTCCACCGCCCACCTAAAACATATAAAGCATCCTCGGTAGCAGCCAGATGGGTACTGCATTGCGGCCTTGAATACACTATTTTCTCCTCTTCCATTCTTTTATTTTTACTGATTACTAACCTAAATGTTATTACTAACCTTTTGGTAACTACTATCTTTTTATTAGTAAATATAGATAATTTTGAAACATCAATTTTAAAAAAAATAAAAAAAATGAAACGTGTACTTCATATCATTTCAAGCCCGAGAAGCGAATCATCAATCAGTAAGAAACTGGGTAATGCTGTTGTAGAAAAAATTGCAGCGAAGTATCCTGACAGTGTTTTTAAAAAGCGTGATCTGACCAATCCGCTTTTTCCTCATCTGGAAGAAGCTCATATCAATGCATTTTTTACTCCAGCTGAAAACCGCACTGCTGAACAGCAGGAAATCGTAAAACTTTCAGACACGGTAATTGATGAATTACATGAGGCTGACATTATCATTATTGAAGCTCCCCTTTACAACTTCAGTATCACTTCTACATTAAAATCATGGCTTGATCATATTGCCAGAGCAGGAAAAACATTCAGCTATAGCGAAAACGGTCCTGAAGGCCTGGTGAAAAATAAAAAAGTATACCTTGCCTTTTCAAGTGGCGGAGTCTATTCTGAAGGGGAAAGACAGGCTTACGACTTTGTAGTTCCTTACTTGGAAAAAACGCTTGGATTTATGGGGATGACGGATATTTCCGTTGTCCGTGCAGAAGGACTTTCTGTTCCGGTGATCCAGGATACAGCCCTGCAAAAAGGGATTGAAAGTATTGTTGTAGAGTAAAGACTAAAAATGCTGTTCCTTTGAACAGTATTTTTTTTTTGCATCAGAATTTTATTATTGATGAAAGTATGTAAAGAATTAAAAATATTTCCCTCAACATATGTAAAGTTTTTTTCAATTTTTTTCGCTCATTTTTACTTTATTAAATAAAAGATATGGAAAAAAATAAACAGCCTAAACTGATCAATCCTGCTGAATTATTTGATCCCAGCCCTTACGGCTTCTCTCACAGTATTGCTGTGAAATCTCCATCAACGATGTGTTTTATATCCGGACAGAGCGGTGGCGTGGGGGGAAATCATGTGCTGGCAGATGACTTTAAAACTCAGGTTCAGGATGCTTTGAAAAATTTACAGATTGTTTTACAGAGCCATTCCATGACATTTGAAAATATAGTTAAAATCACCTTGCTTATTGTTGACCACAACCAGGAAAAACTTGAAATATGGGCTGAGGAAGCCAGAAAAGTCTGGAAATCTTCGTTCCTGCCTACGAGTACACTTATTCCTGTAAACCAGCTGGCTTTGCCGGGAATGATGTTTGAGATCGATGCAATTGCTGTAAAACAGCTGGCCACCTAGAAAGATCTGATAATGGTATTATAATTCTTACCTTCGACCTTATTAATTTAAATCCTGCCTGAATATTCAATTCAGGCATTTTTTTATCTATTACCGGCAATCGTCACTGTTTATCTGATATTTTTCAATGACAGATACCACATTATTTAAAATAATTCTAAACTATGTGAAAATAGAATTTCTTATAAACACTTCAAATAAAGGATTTGTTACAAAAAATTAAAACACTGTTAATTCAAATTACGTAGAAATACTGAATCTTATCTGCCGGGATGTGATTAATTTCGAATAAACAAAAACTGATACTATGGATCGCTTGAAATACAGTCAATCATTTCTGAAAAAGAGGTGTTATCTGAAATATCCGGCAGCTGTAGATCAATCAGCTTGATAGCCTCCTGTAAAAGGAGTTGAAGATATTGAATCCAAATTTTTTACGAAATGAATATTATTAACAAAATTCTCAACGTCGACGATTATTATTTCGACGTGTTCATGTCTATCTCGGAAGCGCTTACCGGGTTTACGGTAAACGAACTGCAGTCAACAGGGCTTGCAGAAACCTATTACACTTATGTTTTAAAAAGCCTGGAAGCAGCCACTTTCGTAGAATTCCTTACGATTTCTAAAAATATCCTTGAAAATTCTTCCGGTGAAGAGGAATTAAAAAAGGCTATTCAATCTGAAATTATTGCCCACCCGGGAATGAATGACATTTCAGGAAAAGTAATCACCATGTGGTATCTGGGAACCTGGGAAGGAGCGTATATCAATGACCTGTCTTACAAGGAAGGCCTTGTCTGGAATCTGATGCATTCACACCCGCCGGGAGCCAAACAGCCGGGCTACAAATCTTGGAATATTAAACCTGTAAACACCCACTCATGAATCCAACCCATAACAAAAAAGATGTGATCATTGTAGGAACAGGGATCGCAGGGTCATTAATCGCAAAGCTATTATCCGACCACGTATTTGACACAACCAAAGGAAAAATGGTCCATCGTGCAGATGCCGGAAAATCCGATAACATCAGGGAAATATCAATCCTAATGTATGAAGCAGGTCTGGAAGCAGGTATTGAACTGGATTCCGTATCCTCAATGACCACTTATAATGAATATATCCGTACTTTTTACAGAGAGGAAGCCAAGGTTCCCAACTCTCCTTATCCGAACTTAAAGCAGGCTCCTTCTCCCAACGTTCTGGATATGGAACATATTGTCCAGCCATATCCGGATAAAAAAGGATATCTCGTTCAGTTCGGGCCGATGCCATTCGCAAGTGATGCGATACGGGTAGGCGGTGGAACTACCCTTCACTGGCTGGGAACTACACCAAGAATGCTCCCCAACGATTTTAAACTTACCGAAAAATATGGCATCAAGATTCCAAAACCGGATTCTGATGAGAAAACTCCTGTCGACTGGCCGATAAGTTATGAAGAATTGAGGCCTTATTATGAGATGGCTGAGTTTGAAATCGGGGTTTCCGGGGATGTTTCAAGACAGGAATATCCAATTACAGAGAAGACGGAAGAATATTATGGAAACTATGTATTTCCAATGGAAGAAATTCCCCAGAGTTACATGGATCATAAGATTATTGAGGGACTTAAAGGGACAAGTGTAAAGCTGAGTTCCGGAGAGATTCCTTTAATGATGGTGCCTTCTCCACAGGGAAGAAATTCTATTCCAAATCCAAAATACGGAAAAACGAAGGTCATTAAAGCAGAGTCAAAGGATTCCGGTTATAAACTGGTTTTAGACAGCTCTGAAAAAGAAGAATACAAAGCTCTTGGTTCCGTGTGGAATCCTTATATGGGAGAACGCTGTGAAGGGAATGCTTCGTGTGTTCCGATCTGTCCTGTTCAGGCGAAATACAATGCGTTAAAAACATTGAAAAAGGCTTTATATAAAATAAATGATAATGATAACCTGAGCCGTAATCCATTCATGCAGATTCAGGCGCAGAGTGTGGTTTACAGGCTAAGCATTGATCAGAATGACAGTCATAAAATATCAAAAGTCCATCTGAGAAAATATATCTCAAAAGAAAAAACCGATTTTGTTGAAGAATCTATTGATACGTCTGATGCCATCGTCATTCTGGCAGCCAATGCTTTTGAAAATCCCAAAATTCTGTTGAATTCCAAATATACAACTCCAGATGGTATAAAAACAGCAGCCAACAGCAGTGATCAGGTGGGGAGAAACCTGATGGATCATATGGTAATGCTTACCTGGGGACTTTTCCCTGAACCGGTATATCCGTACAGAGGTCCAGGTTCTACGACAAATATTTCTTCTTTCCGTGACGGAGAGTTCAGAAAGAACTTTTCAGCATGGATTTCTCCGCTTGACAATTGGGGCTGGGGCTGGCCGGCATTTTCTCCGGGTTCTGATGTGGCAGAATTTATCAAAGATAAAAAGTTTGGGGCAGAATTAAGAGAAAAGCTCACCGACAGACTTTCAAAGCAGGTATTATTTCATTTTGAAATTGAACAGCTCCCGAATCCCAATAACAGAGTAACCATTAATGATGAGTATCTGGATGTTCTCGGAATTCCACGCCCTGTTATTCATTATGAACTGACAGAGTACGAAATGAAAGCTATGGAACAGGCAAAAGATGCTTCGGATCAAATGTTTAAAAGATTAAACATTACGGATTCCACAAAATATACTGAGAAAGACAAAAACTCTGTGGTATACAATGGGAAAAGATATTCTTACAATGGTGCAGGGCACATCGTGGGAACTCACAGAATGGGTTCTAAAGCTGAAGAATCCGTAACCAACAGCTACTGCAAAACCTGGGATCATCCGAATTTATACGTTGTAGGGGCGGGAAATATGACCACGCTGGGAACATCAAATCCTACTTTAACATTATCAGCATTCACAATCCGTTCGGTAGAATCCATCCTTGCTGACCTTGAAATTCAACTTAAAAAATAACAACATGAGACAAAGACTTATCAATAAAACAGTTCAACCACAGGAAACATTATTAACAGCAGGCAGGATGGCTTCCAGAAGTGCCGCGGTTACAGAAGCTATTTCATTACCTTCTTTATTATTTGATTCAACATTGAGCAAAGAAGACTGGATAGAGGGATTAAAGCATCACAGTAAAACAGTAACTAATCTTTTACTGAATGATCAGATTGGTGACTTCAATGCCTATCTGGAATCTCAGTTCGGTTCAGGAATTTCAGAAATGAAAAAAGAGGTAACAGAAATTGATTACAAACCGGTTTTACAGGACCTTCTGCAAACAGCCATTCTTATTGAACATTCTACAATTCCACCCTATCTTACAGCTTTGTACTCGATCAAAGACGGAACCAATGCTCTGGCTTCACAAATTATCAGAAGTGTGGCTGTAGAGGAAATGCTTCACCTGATTATGGTTTGTAACGTATTGAATGCCATCGATATTCAGCCTTCAGTCAACAAAAAGGAGAACTACCCTGTTTATCCTATGAAATTACCGATGAACGTTGATTTCTATGTAGGGTTGGAAACATTCTCAAGCAACAGTATTGCCACGTTTATTGCCATTGAAAGTCCGAGTGCATCTGTGGTAAAAGCTCCGAAATATGATGATGAAGCGGAGATTTCTGAACTATACTCTCAAAGAGCTGCCGTACAGGAAAAACACCTCTGGACTCTTGAAAACATGAAAGGTTTCATTATGGAAAATGTACACACCATTGGTGAATATTATGACGTATTATTCTTTTATATCGTTGTTTTCCAAATCATTGCTTACTATAAAGCACATGGGACACTTCCGACAAACTTTGAGGAATTAAATACCGGAGGAATTTTCACAGGAAATCCGGCAAAACAGATCCGACCTGAGCAATATTACGGAAGCGGCGGGAAACTTCATTCTGTAAAGGCTTTGGACGGAGTAATTGCTGTTTTCCAGGAAATCAAAGGGCAAGGTGAAGGTGCAGATGATTCTATTTTCGATGTAGATCCGTCCCAGTTTGAAGAAGGGGTTGAACTGGCTCATTATTTCAGGTTTAAAGAAGTTTTCCATGAGCATTTCTATCTGGGAGGAAACTATGAGCCTTTCATGGATGAAAATGGAATGATGCCTGTAACCACACCGCCTACAGGAAAAGATCTTCCGGTAGACTGGAACGAGGCCTATCCTATGAAACCTAACCCTAAGCTGGAAGATTACGTCAAAAACAAAGAATTATATGCCCAGGGTGTGGAGTTCAATAAAACCTACAAACGTTTGTTAGATGCCATACAAAGTGCTGTGGAAGGAAATCAGGGAGAACTGGAAAAATCCATTATGTATATGTATGCTCTGAAAGAACAGGCTGTGAATCTGATGAAACAACCGTTGGACGCTCAGACCAATGCGGGGCCAACATTCGAATACATCGACCTATAACCATAAAAACGATATATCATGCTTAAAAGAAAAAAAGAAAGCCTGGAAGCAGGAGGAGAACAGCTGTTCCGCAGAATGCCGGGACAAAGTGAAGTTAATCTGGCTGAATTAATGGACGGATATTCTAAACTTCTTATTGATGATCCGGTAAGACCATTCAGGGAAGACAACCTGCAGGCTATTGAGAATAATGTGGATTATGGAGTTCTGGCTGCCCTGGATGGCACATGGGTAAGCTATAATGTCAATTACAATAAAGAT
Organism: Chryseobacterium sp. 2VB; assembly: GCF_005503635.1. Lineage (NCBI taxonomy): Bacteria > Pseudomonadati > Bacteroidota > Flavobacteriia > Flavobacteriales > Weeksellaceae > Chryseobacterium > Chryseobacterium sp. 2VB. The sequence continues at coordinate 26,654 of NZ_SCNC01000034.1, read as the reverse complement.
GTTAGCAACCCTTCGTTAGCAAGCGGAGTACATACTACCATCATGCCTTCTCCCGGAACCAATCCGGGGACGATACCCGGAAAGTTCGCATTTACCAGTGAAGAATATATTGAGAAATTAACATTTTCCATCGTTCCCGGCGGAGTACGTAACCGTGGCGGAGCGAGTGAGCTTTTCTGCGGAGCAGTTAAGTACGAACAAAGCATTAAAAGTGTTAATACAATACCGGGACAGGATGCGCTGAAATATACCCCTATCCACGAAGAAAACGGAATGTACCTATGGCTGAGTGATGTCTATAACCATGCGGCAACGAAAGAATCTATTGAAAGAGACCGCGGTATTCATGCCATTTTAACAGAAGATGCAAAGTATGGATATACCGGCGAATACAGAGACGAGCCTTTGCTAAGGATTACACCGGATGGAGAACCCAATCCTCAATACATTCTTCAAAGCCAGCTGCAATCGGGACAGCCTTATTATGAAATCATTCCGGCACAGGAAATAAAGCCGGGAGCAGGGCTTGATGGGCCTTATTTTATCCCGGACTACTCTATCTCCCGAAGCGGTGTTATTCCACATGGAAGCACCATTACTTTGCTTGGAGATATTATTCCTCAGAATAAAGATAAGACAACGTACTATTTAATTGAAGGTTCACCTCAGTTCCCTTACGGTAAAGAGGCATGGGAAACCAATCATCTTTCCATTTCACGGACCATGGGAAATGCCGGAGTAACACCGGAAGAAATCATTGATCTTGACCAGCCAGCACCGGCGTGGGTTCATGAAAAACTTAATGATGATAATGATCCCGGCTCCAATAAGATCTATACCCAGAGAATTCTTGCAGACAATTTATATCCTTACTCTGTACGGCCTGACCTGAGACTCAGGGATACGTTAAGAGGCCAGAAAGTCAGCAATCATGTTCATGTGAGAATGTCTTCAAAAATGAAAACAGGAGCACAGGGAGGCGTTTTGAATGTTCCGTTTGTCAACCGTTTCGTTCCAACTGTTGAGGTAGATATGGACATGTGGATCGAAACGGTGATTGAAGATGGAAAAGAGATTCTTCAGCTGCAGTATGAGCAGATTGTATTTTTTGAATTTGATTTCGGGAATGACGGAGGTACCACCAGCTGGCCTCATATCCAGGTAAATACCCTGCGAAAGATACAGGATATTCCTGAGGATCAGAGAAAGGTAATGGAAGAGCAGTTCTATAATACCGGAGTAAATACCGGTACAGCTTCTGACTGTCCTTATCATAAAGGATAGGCTACCATACTATAGGTAACATATAAAAAAGGGGCAAACTATTGTCCCTTTTTTATGTTCTTTATAACAGATTAAAGATTATCGTGGGTTTGTTGTACCATGAAAGATATCGCCTTTTTGATTTTTTCCCGTCCTTCAGGAGTATTGGTATCTATCCCACAGAAAATACTTCCGTTCAGAGACGAAAACATATTGAGATAATACAATCCTGACACCATGATGGCCATGATAGAACGGTAGGTATCCATTTTATCTTTGAAATGTGATTCCATCAATAATTTGAAGATATATTCTCCGTTTTCCTCCTGAGTGTCAATCAGTTTTTTCAATGATTTCCGGGGCTCAGAAATAGTCCACAACAATAATTTTTGAGCTTCTTTATTGGCGTATACGTAATCAAACTGGGAAAGCAGCATATGCTCGATAAATTCTCTGCCTCCATCTTCAAGATTCGGTTTCATCTTTTCCACTTCCTCGCTGGTTACTTTTACCCAGAAATCCTGTGTACGAACATATTCGTCCATGAGGCCATCCATTCCGCCAAAATAGGTATAGATCATTTTCTTATCGACCCCGGCAGTCGCAGCGATATCATTAATCTTCAACCCTGCATGTCCCTTCGTTTTCAGTATTTTTCCAACGGCATCCAAAAACTTTTTTTTGCTGCGCTCCTTATTCCTAATACTACCTGATGCTGACTTTCTTTCCATGACTAAACATTCAATATACAAGATACAAGTTTAAGAAATTTTTTTTTATTTTAGACACTAGTTAGTGTCTAAAATAATCTATTTGTATATATTTGTAGAAACTATAACCATTCAATATACAAAACACTATTGAAATTGAGAATTAAAAACTATTCAGATTGTATCGTTAGTTCCCTCAGTTTAAAATATTTCGAACAAGAATGACTGAGGTAAAAACAACAGCAGCATCATTTTTTACAGTGATGCTGTTTTTTACATAGCAAATAATGGCTTGATATTAAATAAATATTTTCTACAGATATCCCTGATCAACCCTTCTTTGTTATTAAAGACGCTATTTTAAACTATTTCATAGACTTCGCTTAATCAAAAGCATCGATAAAGAGAAATTTTCACATCAATATCAAAAAATAATATACTGATTTACAACATATTAAATAAAATAATGAAAAATCTTATAATTTTACACACTTAGCAGTGTCTTATTTTATATATTTGTACAAACTAAAACCATCTACATATTTTAAAACACTTTTTAGGTTGAAAAATAAGACAATTCAGATTGTATTATTTTAGTTCCCTCACTTTATGAGAATTTCGGATACGAAACAACTAAGGTAGAAACACAACTTACATACAGACCATTAGATTTCTAATGGTTTGTTTTTTTATAAGTTCAAATTCCAAAAAGTTCTAGAGGTTTTTGCAGGTATAATGCAGCAGGAAAGAAACAGCTTTTTTTATTTCATCCCGTCCTTTGGTCGTGCTTACATCTATTCCGCAGAAAATACTTCCATTGATTTCGGCATACATATTCAGGTAGTATAATCCTGACGTCATGATTGCCATGATGGCGCGAACATTTTCAGCATTATTTTTAAAGTGGAAATCGATTAAAAGCTTAAAAATATATTCTCCGTTTTTTCCCTGAGTTTCGGTGAACTTTTTTAAAGATCTACGGGATTCTGATAACCGCCAAAGCAATAGTTTTTGTGCCTCTTTGTTGCTGTGAATATAATCAAATTGAGAGAAAAATGTGTTTTCCATAAAGGATTTTCCTCTATCGTCCACCTGAGGTTTTATTTCCTCAATCATTATTTTACTCCAGTAATCCTGTGACTCTATATACTCATCTATCAGACCATCTATTCCTCCAAAATAAGAATAAATCATTTTCTTATCGACCCCGGCTGCAGCAGCAATACTATTCACTTTCAAGGCAGCATATCCTTTTGTTCTCAGTATCTTTCCAACTGCATCCAAAAATTTTTTTTTACTGCGTTCCTTGTTCCGGATATTCCCTGCTGCTGACTTTCTTTCCATGGTACACTTTTCAATCGTACAAGTTTATGAATTTTTTTTCATTTTAGACACTTTTTAGTGTCTAAATGTATATATTTGCATTAACTAATAACCATTTTATATAAACAGACAATCAGAGTTGTGAGATTGAGAGTGATTAGATTGCACCGTTAGTTCCCTCAGTATAAATATTTTACTATTCCATTACTGGGGTAAAACATTACGACAGCATCATTATACATGATGCTGTTTTTGATTAATAAGGGTATTTTTTTAGTTTTTGATCAGTTAAGGCTTGATTTTTTTAAATTTCATGACCTCATACAAGTCCTTTTAATAAAGGTTTTTTTCACGTTACCAGACTGTTGATAATTTTTTTTTATATTTTTTTTCATGTTAGACACTTACAAGTGTCTTATTTTGTATATTTGCTTCAAACTAATAACCATTTTTATATAGAAACACTCATTGAGTTGAAAAATTAAAAGTTTCGAACAAAAAGCAACTAAGGTAAAAACATTAAATGCAGCAGCATCATGAGTTCTCTAATGGTGCTGTTTTTCATTTAAAACTTATTTTAGTTTAACCTACAGAAAATTGTATATACCGGGAATCCGGTATTAGAATAGTTGATATGAAGAGAGACTGTCCAAGGACAGTCTCTTATTTTTAGGTTGAAGTTGTATTAGCCTTTTGCTTTCTCATCTGTAAAAAACTGAAATCCATTCTTCTTCTCAATAAGCTGCATTGGATATAACGAAGGATTATATTCACCATTCAATACTTCATTCAGTGCATGCTTTTTAGATTCCCCGAATGCAATAACCAGGATATTTTCAGCATTATTAATGATGGGTGCAGTCAATGTAATTCTGAACATTTCCTGAGGCTTAAGATAATAAGCAGATACCCATTTTTCTTTTTCATTTAAAACATCTTCGCCTGGAAATAATGAGGCTGTATGGCCGTCATCTCCCATTCCTAACAGGATAAAATCAAAAACACCTTCATCACCAAGAACAGTTCTTATCTGCTGTTCATAAGCTTTTGCATAGTCTTCAGGAGTTATTCCTTCGGCATACATAGGAAAGATATGGCTTTGGTCAACAGGAACCTTACTGAGAAGTGCCTCATCTGTCATCCGGAAGTTGCTCTTATCATCGTTTAAAGGAACCCATCTTTCATCTACCCAAAAAAAGTAGACTTTATTCCACTCTATCTTTTCTTTATATTCCGGTGTTGCCAATAATTTGAAAATAGCTTTAGGGGAAGAGCCTCCACTTAATGCCACCACAAAACGGCCATTTTTCTGAATAGATTTTTTTGAAAGATCAACAAATGCATCTGCTGCCTTTGTATACAGTTTTTCCAGATCGTCAAATACTGTGATATTCATTTTTTCTGTTTACATTTTATTTTGTTTATACCCAGCTGTGCCCTTGTCTTTCCACCAAAGCATTAACATCTTCCGGACCCCAGCTTCCTGCTTTATAATTCGGGAAAGATAAATCTTTGTTATTTTCCCATGCTTCCTGTATGGTAGTCACAACATCCCATGCCTCTTCCACCTGATCAGAACGCATAAATAAGGTAAGATCTCCTAAAAGAGCATCCTGTAGCAAGGTTTCATACGCTTCCGGAGTATCTTCCTGACAGGCAAAATTATCGAAAATCATTTCTGCAGGCTTCAGATCCAGTGTCAGCCCGGGCTTTTTGGTCATGAACTGTAATCTGATATCCATCATGGGCTGAATATTAATGATCAACCTGTTGGCAGATAAAAGATGTGGGCTGTCTGAGAACGTTGAGTGAGGAAGCGGTTTAAACTGAATGGTAATGTAAGAATGCTTTTCTTTCATTTTCTTTCCGGTACGGACATAGAAAGGAACATCCTGCCATCTCTCGTTATCCAGATAAAATTTAATTGCTGCAAAAGTCTCTGTATTGGAATCAGGAGCAATTCCGTCTTCCTGGCGGTAGCCTTTCACTTCCACTCCGTTGATGGTTCCTTTTCCATACTGGCCCCTTACCGCATAATGATCAACCTGATCGGAAGATATTCTCCGAATTGATTTCAGAACGTCAACTTTCCGGTCTCTGATTTCACCTGACTGCAATGAAGCCGGTGGTTCCATAGCCACCATACACAGGATCTGCAACAGGTGGTTCTGAATCATATCTCTTAACGCACCTGTCTGTTCGTAGAATGCTCCTCTTGTCTCTACTCCAACTTCTTCCGCTACCGTAATCTGTACCGATTCTATATATTTATGATCCCATAAAGGCTCAAAAATAGAATTTCCAAATCTGAAAGCCAGTATATTCTGCACCGTTTCTTTTCCCAGATAGTGGTCGATACGGTAAATCTGCTCTTCTTCAAATGTTTTTGCCAAAAGGCTGTTCAATTCAACAGCAGATTGTTTATTGTGACCAAAAGGCTTTTCGATAATGATACGGTCTTTTTTCGGATCAGAAGCTAGTAAAGTCGTTTTGATATGATTGGATATTGTAGAAATAAAGTTGGGCCCGATGGATAAATAAAACAGTCTGTTTGCTCTCATTCCGTAAACGGTATCGAAATCCTGCAGTTTCTGCTGCAGATTTTCGTAAGAACTTTCTTCATCCAGCTGATGCTGAAAGTAAGTAATATGAGCCTGAAAACCTGCCCAGTCTTCGGAAGTCACTTTTTTTCTTGAGAAACTTTCAAGGTTTTCTTTGATATAATTTCTGAAATTTTCGTTGGTATTTTCTGCTCTTCCCAGTGCTACAATATTGAAGCCTTTGGGCATTCTGCCATCGATATATAAGTTGTAAAATGCCGGAAAAAGTTTTCTTTTTGCCAGATCGCCTGTAGCACCAAAAATAACAATAGTTGTTGGCTGCAAGACTTTATTTTGATTCATTTTTCCGAATTTTAGTTGTTTGCACTCTGCCAGGAAGTATGGAAAACTCCTTCTCTGTCAATACGCTGATAAGTATGAGCTCCGAAATAATCACGCTGAGCCTGAATAAGATTCACGGGAAGAGATTCTGTAGTATATGCATCAAAATATCCTAAAGCTGTCTGAATTCCCAGGCTTGAGATTCCGTTCGTAGCGGCATATCCGGCTGTTTTTCTTAAACCTTTGATTTTTGACTTTACCAGTTCTGAAATTTCTTTATCAAGCAGAATATTAGAAAGGTTAGGGTTTTGGGTATAAGCAGAATAGAATTTCTCCAGCAAAACTGAACGGATAATACATCCTCCTCTCCAGATTTTCACAACATCTTTCAATGGAATTTCAAAGCCGTATTCTTCAGATGCTTTTACCAGTAAAGATAAACCTTGTGCATAGCTGATTAAGGTGGAAAGGAAAAGAGCATCGCCAACCTCCTTAATGAATAATTCTGTATTTTCAGGTTTTACAATTTCGTTATCGGCATATATTTTTGAAGCCTGAACTCTCTCGTTTTTATAAGCAGATAAAATTCTTGAAGTTACCGCAATATCAATGGTAGGAATAGAAACTCCGATTTCCATGGCCTGTTCTGAAGTCCATTTTCCTGTTCCTTTCGCTCCTGCCTTATCTAAAATCTGATCTACAAGATAGCCATCTGTTAATGAATCTTTTTGAGTGAAGATATCTCTGGTAATTTCAATAAGGAACGAGTTCATTTCGCCGTTATTCCATTCTTTGAAAACCTGATAAAGTTGTTCATTATTTAAACCTGCTCCTCTTTTAAGAAGATCATAAGCTTCACTGATCAGCTGCATTATGGCATATTCAATACCGTTGTGTACCATTTTCACATAGTTTCCGGCAGATCCTTTTCCCATATATGCTGTACACGCTTCGTTGTCTACTTTGGCTGCAATGGCTTCCAGCATCGGTTTCAAAAGTCTGAATGCTTCCAGATCCCCTCCAGGCATTATACTTGGACCTGTTCTGGCCCCTTTTTCACCTCCTGACACTCCCATTCCCATAAAATGCAGTTTTTTGGATGCCAGGTCAGCAACACGTCTGTTGGTATCTTCGAAATAAGAATTTCCTGCATCAATCACGATATCGCCTTCGCTTAAAAGCGGGGTAATATTTTCCAGCACAGCATCTACAGGTTTTCCTGCAGGAACCATAAGAATAATTTTTCTTGGAACTTCCAATGCGGATACAAAGTCTTCTAAAGATCCTATACCCTTCACCTTCATTTCTGAAGCAGCTCCGCCTTCTAATTCTTTAACTTTCTCCTGATCAAGGTCGAATCCTGCGATTGAAAACCCGTTGTCAGCGATATTATAAAGCAGATTCCGCCCCATTACTCCAAGGCCAACCATCCCATAACTATATCTTTCCATTATATTGGTATTAATATGAATTTTTGTTATACAGAGAATAAAATTACGGAAATGCCTATAATGAAAAAAATAAAAGGAAAGAAAATGTTTGTTACACTTTTGTTACGTCCTCATTTATAAGCCTCTAATATTCACATTTTCATATGATTTTGTGTTTATAGAATAAAATTCAATCATTAATATGGGAATGATCTATTAAAACAGTCGGTTTTTTGGCATAATTAAACTTATATTTGCCAAAATTTATAAAGTAATGAACTATAAACTTGAACTCAACACTCAGGAGCCTAATTCTAAAATCGTTTTTAATAACATCATATTTGATTCGTTCAAGATTAATATAGTTGAAAGATATATCGGTTCCATGAAGGCTCGCCCTACGTTATGCGAAGTTTTATTTAAAGTAAGAACTCTGGATGATGTACTTATTAACAGAAAAGATGGTAATATAAGAGTAAAGATAAAGGGTGATGATTTTGAAACGTATCAGAAATTATCCCGCGATCTGAATTCTTATGAATACAAAAACAAACTGATTAACAGAAAAGAGGTAGAACAGAATTATGTTCATTTCATCCTGAGTTTAGTAATTACAAATTATCAGCTTAATTAAGCTGGCCGGGTATTTTCCCTCTGAATATTACGGAGGGAAAATTCTCGTACGTTAGTAAGGACATAGAAACAACTATTTTTCAAAGCCTTGAAAAATAAGATTATAAAGAGAAGTACATTTTGTTCTCGGTACTTCCGGACTGGAAATGTTTTAAAAAGTAAAGTTTAAATCAAATTATTCGTTATTACGTAGGATATTGCTTCAATTATATTTTTCACTCCAATTCTTTCAAACAATTTGCTTCTGTGAAACTTTATTGTACTGGGCGACACAAACAGTTGTTCTGCGATTTCTTCTATTTTTAATTCCTGGAGATACAGCCGTATAATTTCTATTTCCCTTAATTTTAGGGCAACTTTAGATTCTTCTGTCCATTTTCCCGTGAAGAGATTATACTTCCAATAGGTTTCTGAGGTACTAGAAACGATCCTGATATTTCCCGCAGACCGGTTAAGAGAATAGGACACTACACAGGCTATTTTGGAGATTTCTCCATCATCAAAGAGTTCTATAGGTGTAATCTTATGATTGACAAGCACATCTACACTGTTGGCATATTTAAGATGAAAATCATAGGTAATGGTATGTACTTTTTTTTCTTCAGGTGAAAGGCATTTAAAAAATTTGAGTCCGTAAGTATTTAATTTTCTTAGTATAATTATATTCAGCCTTAGGCCTATTGTAAAAATTATTTAAAAGACAAAAAACACCTACTTTTATTAAATTTTCAACATCAAGTGAAATTTTTCAACATAATATACACACAAAAACAGGCATTAGGCTGAATATTAAAAAAAGAATTAAAATAAAAATCAAGTCCTCTCTTTACTGAAAGTATTTGAACATAGGTTCCTTTCATATTAATTCATTAAACTTTGATTTAAAACTATACAAAAGTATAATCTGTTTATATTTTTATTAAATTATTTTTACAAAGCAATAAAATGGAAACTGCTCTAAGAAAAAATATAAAAATTAAATAAATCTTATCCTGCTATAATCAGACCATTAATTAAGCCCTTAGGTGCACAATCTTGTATCTAAAGCATCAAACGGCAATCATATACCTCTGAAAAGGTTTCCCTCTTTTTAGTATTCTCTTATTTTCAGACAATTCAATTATTACTTTTTTAATAGAAATGGTATATGGAAATATGACAATTAATAAAAAATTAATAATAAAATCATAATCGTTTTAAAAAAAAGAATTCGTAATTTTTAGAACGAAAATTTAACGATGCATGAAAAGTTTTATATTTTGTTTATTGTTCCTTCTATTGAGTTCCCCTCTTTCGGCGCAAAGAGACACAGATCATTGGTTTGCACCTTATTACGCCTCAGTAAATTATACACAGGCACTCTATCTTTCTACCGATTCTGCAACTCCTTTTGTTGTTACAATTAACAGCAATAATATTCCAATAGGTAACGTAACCATAAGTAAAGGGTCTCCTCAGACCTTTGTGGTGCCAGCTAGTATTATAGCAGCTAATGTTGCTTCAAATGCATTCACTACTATCAATAAAGGTTTATATGTACATGGAAGCAAGCCATTTTACTGTTCATTAAGAATGGTAAGCGGTACTGTACACGCTGAAATTATAACAAGTAAAGGAAAAGCCGGTATAGGCAAAGAATTTTTTGTAGCCGCAACTCCTACTACTGCATCACTTAACATATTTAACTTCTCAGCAGGCATATTGGCAACAGAGAATAATACAGTTATCACCACTACTTGGAATGGAAATGTGACATTCTTTGGAGGAACACCTGCCACCCATTCGCAAACAATCACTCTCAACAAAGGACAATCCTTTATTTTCGCCGGAGGCCCTGGAGTAGGAGGTCAAAATATATCAGCTTTTATCGGAGCTAAAATTGTTTCTGATAAACCGATTACGCTTACCAACGGAAATATCAATGGAAATTTTGGAAACAACACCAGCATGGGATCTGATGCGGTTCTTGATCAGTCTGTACCTACAGATAGACTTGGAAGTACTTTTGCCATGGTGAGAACAAGATCTACCAATCCCGATCTTGAAGGTGGCATCATTGTAGGAACAGAAAACAATACACAAATATTTATTAACGGTTCCAACACTCCTGTTGCGACCATCAACAGCGGTGAATTTTACAGAGTTTCAGGAAATAACTATGTGCAGCAGGGAAATTCCGGACATTTCAATATGTTTATTACGACTTCAAAAAATGTCTATTTATATCAGTTGGTCTCTGTAAATAACAGCAGTGCGACGGTTGGATTCAACTACATTCCGCCATTGAACTGCTTTTTACCCCGAAAAATTGATGAAATCGGGAAGATCAATGAAATGCCAACAGGACCAGGGGTAACAAGCACTGTCCCAACCGGCACTATTGTAAAACTGAATATTTTAACGGAAACCGGAGCCAATGTGACGGTAAACGGCATTACTCCCACCGCCGTACAAGGACCTTTTCCATTGACAGGAAATAGCAGCTGGGTAACATATGCTATCCCATCCATCACCGGAAATGTAACTGTAGTTTCTGATAAAGCTGTAACAGCAGGTATTAATGGTGGTTACAGCACATCAGGATACGGGGGTTATTTTGCAGGTTTCTCTTCCATCCCACTGATTTCAAAAAAAACCGGAGATTGTATTCCGGGTATTGTATTGGAGGTAAATGACAGCTACGATACCTACCAATGGTTTCTCAACGGAAATCCTATCAACGGAGCCAATACCAATACTTATGCTCCAGTGGCGGCGGGAAATTACACCGTGAAAATTTCAGTAAGTACTTGTCCACCGGCAACCACTCCCGTCTATAAAGTATACACATGTCTTCAGGAATCTACAAAAGCGATTACTGTTTGCGAAGGCAACCTGACTATCATACCAGAATTTACCAATTCCACCCAAACTTATGTTCCGAGTACAGTAACGATTATTACTCCTCCAACAAACGGTACTGCTACCATTGATGCTGCAGGAGTAATTAATTATGTTCCCAATTTCGGTTATCTGGGCACTGATACCATTGTTTATAAATTTTGCGGAAATGACCCGGAGTTTACAGATTGTGAACGGGTAACTGTAACACTTACTGTTTCTGAAAGCCCAATTGTAAAAGATGCAGCTTTAAGATCATGTTTCCAGCCATCCAATCCGTTGCTTGGGATATTTAATTTAACAACGGCAGGAGTTAATGTACAACCGGGAATTACTAAGCAGTACTATCCATCTCCTACTGATGCCCATAACGGGACAAACGAAATTCTGACTCCCACCAACTACATTGCTCCTAACGGAGTGGTTTACATTAAGGTAAGCAATGCCAGCGGATGTTATAAAATTGCAGAAGTAACTCTCACGGTTATTCCTCCTACCTACTCAGAAGTATTAAAGGATAAAATTATCTGTATGGAAAATACAACCACACTAGATGCAGGGCCAGGCTATACTTCTTATGAATGGAGTACGGGAGCGACTACACAGTCCATCAAAAATGCAGGGGTTGGAATCTACTGGGTAGATCTGAAAACCAGAGAATGTACCACCAGACAAACAGTGAAGGTTTATGCTTCTGAAAACCCTGTTGTTTCAGATGTTAACATTAACAATAATACAGTTACCTTAAATGTAATTGCCGGTACAGCGCCTTATCAATATTCGATGGACAATATCAACTGGCAGAGTGAAAACATATTTACCAATATATCCCGCGGAAGCCATACTTTCTATGTGAGGGATTCATATAACTGTGTTCCTGTGCAGGTAGAAATTACGGTTCCTAATCTAATTAACATCATCACCCCTAACGGTGACGGAATCAATGACGTACTTGATTATTCTGCTTTGGCAAATAAAAGTAATTTCACATTCGGTATCTATGATAGATATGGAAGTAAAATTCATACAGGAAGTAAATTAAACGGATTCAAATGGGACGGAACTATGGACGGTAAAAAAGAACCTACAGGAACTTACTGGTTTGAAATGGGCTGGAATGAGAACAATACAAAACAAACTCCAATAAAGTATACAGGATGGATTGTAGTAAAAAACAGGAACTAACACCAACCTTCCATAGTAAAATCTCCAACATTTAAACCTCTATTTTTATTATGAAAAAGTTATTGTATATATTCTTCATTACTAATTCATTATTACTGTTGGGCCAGAAAAACAGTAACATACAATTTGCGGTTTACAATGATGCCATTGGAACCAGCAGCATGTTTAATCTTTACAAAAGCAGTATTGAAAAATTAAACTTTTTTAAAACCAAGGCCAGTCTGCCTTCTCATTTAAAAAAGTTTGACTATCTGGCTGACAACGGTTTAATAGAGATCACGTTTAAAAAAAATGAAGGTTATCCTGATAGTTTACCGCTGGAAATGCTTAATGAGCAGAGCAATCTTCCTAAAGACAGACCCGTGTTTATAGAAGGATATCAATTTAATGACACCACTATCCGGGTCTACAGTGAAATGATCACCAACATTGAACTTAAAGATTGTAATGGATTGCAATGCATCTATATTTCCACCATAAGAAATTAATGTCCGGGATTTCCCTTTATTAATTGACATGCAGAGGTTATTTCACATTTGAAGTAACCTCTTTTATTTTATTAAAGAGGATGGATTTTATTTCAACAACCTGGAAAACCATACATAGATATCCATATCACCGGGAATATTCAGTTTTTTCCTTAGATTATATTTTTTGGTCTGTACGGTTCTCACTGAGGTAAAAGTATATTCAGCAATTTCTTTGGTAGAAAAATTGAGATAGATGTAAGCACAGAATCTTATTTCCGATATTTTTAAAGGAGAAACTTTCAGCAGTTCTTCTGAAAAGTGCGGATAATACTCATTGAAACGGGTCAGAAACTCAGGGCTGTTTTCTTTGGCAAGCTGTATCACTTCCTTAAAAATACTCTCCTGTACAGGCATCTGATGAGGGATATCAATTTTATCCAGATTTTTACTTTTGTGCTTTCTATAATAATACAGGAAAAGAAATATAAAAAGAAGACATGCGGCAATACTCAACGACAGGATGAAGAAAAGTTCTTTTGTTTCCTTCTTTCTATTGCTATTTTCCAATTCATTCTGTTTATCTACAGCATCATTCAATGTCTGGTTTTGTCTGTTGGTTGAAGACTCTATATCCAACAGCCAATTAGTGTAATAGGCAATGCTGTCTTTCTGTCCCGTACTTTTATACAGATCCTTCAGCTCCATTGCTACCGACTTTTGATAATTCTCGCTTTTATAATAGTTATTTGCGATATTTTTACATATCCATAAATGATGCTGGGCCTCAGCAATTTTCCTGATGGATTTAAAATACCTGCCGGCATAATATGAGGTAATGTATCGTATTCCTATTTCATCTATTTTTTTTCATTCTGGATGGCTTCCTCAATATATATTTTGGCAGAATCAGGTTTGTTGAGCTCAAGATACATTCCGCCAAGATACGGTGAGGTTTTATAACTGTTGCTCAATCTGTTCTTGTCTATCCTATAGAGATTATTTTTGTTTTCTCTGTAAATTTTAGAATACTTATATGCTGTTTTATAATGTTTTAATGCTAATTTTTTTTTATTAATTTCATTGTATATTCCTGCATACTGCCAGTTGATCAGATAAATAAAGTAAGCATTATTGGTTTGAATTACTCTATCATAGATTTCATCCAATTGTTTCAGAGAAGCAACTCTTTCTCCTAATTTCTGGTATAGCAGTGACCTTTGAAGATGGAGATAAAATAGGACTTCAAAATCTGTATCTGAATTGATTAGGTTTTCTTTTTCCACTTTATCCGTGTAATAAAAGGATCTCTTCATATCACTGTTTCGGTTGTAGATATTGGCTTTAGGAAAAAGAATATTGTTAATGGTAATTACATCTTTTACTGAAAATATGGGTTTTGACAATATAGATTCACATTCTTGTTTTTTTGCAGGGTATTTCAGACGTACAAGGTCTTCATATATCCTTTTATAGTCGGGAGATTCGGGTTTGTGCATAGATTCTTTATTCTTAATCAAAAATCCCCGGAAAGGGGGCCGAAGTGTGGCTGGTCTCCGGCCAATAATAACTAAACATACTTCGCCACAAAAACTATATTTTAATAAAAAATTCCGAACAGATCGATTTTCTTTATTGTTATAATTCTCTTACAGCACAAATTTGCTTTATTCTCCTTTCGTCTCAAAAAAAACAGGTATGACACAGGTATTACAGTGAGTTAATCCCGGTAAAAATCCACTAAAATTATCTCAAATTAAGCATCCAGAGATAAATATCCTCATCTGACGAGATTCCCAATCTTTTGCGTAAACGGTTCTTTCTTGTCTGTACAGACTGAGGCTGAACAAAAGTATATGCAGCAATATCTTTGGTGGAAAAATTAAGAAACAACATGGCACAAAACTTGAGCTCAGTACTTTGCAGCTGAGGTTCAATTTTCATCAGTTTGGGTACAAATTCAGGATAAACCTCCTGAAAACGGGTAAGGAATTCCGGATCATTATTTTTTGCCAGTTGTATCACCTCTTCAAAAGCTACATTCAATTTTTGATTAAGCTCCTTCGTTTCTATTTCCCTGACATTTAACATCTTATTCTTCTTTTTTATTCTTTTATTAATCATAAAGAAAATAACTGCCAAAATTCCAATTCCCCCAATAATAATATAGAGCAAAAGATGATTTTCATTTTTCAATTTTTTTTGTTTTTCTTCCACAAGAAGATCTACTGTATCCTTCAGATTATTATCGTCTATCTTTTTTAAACTGTCATTGAGTCTGCTGTATTTAAGCTCATATTTATTTTCATTATCAATCTGCCCGGTTTTTTCGTATGATCTGGATATTAAGCCGTACAACTCTGATAATTTTCTGAAGTTTTTTGCTTTTGCAGCAAGCACTATGGCCTTTTCATAATTGACAATAGCTGCATCATATTGCTTTCTCGCATCACAAATTTGCCCTAAAAGCTTATATGTTGCAAAATCATTATTCCCCCAGTCAACAGCTATAAACTGGGCAGATTTTATATAATACTCCGCAGAATCAATTTTATTTTCATTAAGTTTTGCTTCGGATAAAAGGAGCATGGCTGCTTTCAGACTGGTATTCATCCCCGTATCCATTTTTTTTGATTTTTTCAATTCATCAACAATTTTCTTTCCATAGTAGGTAACAGAGTCGTACATTTTTTTCTCAAGATAATTTCTCCCTACCTGAACCAGAATCATTCCCTTAATAGCATGCCTGGTAGAATCATTTTTTAAATCATCCGCCATTGTCAGATTCTTTTTCAACTTTTTTAACGATTCATCATACATTTTAATTCCTCTGTAATTGATGCTGTATAATATATTCATGGAAATTTCCTGATCTTCAGCATTCGAGTTTTTGAACTCAGGTTCCATCATTTTTAAATAATAATTGCTTTTATTATACCTGTATTGCATGGAAAAAGCCAGTGCCAGATTATAATATGCAGATAATTTTCCTTCCGCATAATTAATATGTTTAGCATCATCCAGTATTGAAAGATTCAATGTAATCATATCATCTGTCTGGCCATCAATAAGAAGAGCATTAGACTCCTCCAGCCTTTTATCAATAGTTGCTGTGGTAATTTTAGGTTGTGCAAACAGCAGTAACGGGAAAAACAAAATAATAAATTTCATAGTGTATCAAATATGTCTAATATATATATGTATATAACATGTATAAAAGTAAAAATTTATTAATTTAATTTCAAAACAAGAATTTTAACCTTATAAAAATCAATAACAATAAAACTTAATATAGATCTTTCACATGCATCTTTACTTCTTTTCAGGGGCAATGATAAAATATTTACATAAAAAAATGCCCTATAGAGCCATTACATACATATGACATACCTATGACATTCAATAGTATTGATGCTTTAGCTTATTTTTCAAAGTTGTAATCTGATTCTTATTTGGGTCTCAAAATATTCATCCTTATTCCCTGATCAAATGAAAGACTCACTAATTCCTATTAAAAGTGTAATACAGTGAACAATTTTAAGACATCTATACTTTTTCATTAAAAAAATAAAATACTCATTACCAATAAATTACTACAATGTCATAGCTATGTCATAGGTGAAATTTTGTACAACATAAAGCCTGGAATGTAATATTGCATCAACAAACTTATCCATCTGATTTCCAACAAATACCGGTTACGATCAATGGATCATGAGCTCAAAACAAATAAAAAATATATACATCTATGAAAAAATTTTTATTACCCACTGCTTTACTAGCTTTTTTGAATGTGTATTCACAGGTTGGTATGAATACTACAACCCCCAGTGCTACAGTTGATGTAGTGAGTAAAGGAAACACCAATGCAACAAAAGCTTTAGAAATTAATGACAGTACCAATAAGGAACTTCTTAGTGTATCTGATGATGGATCAGTGCGCCTGGAAAATTATAAAAACTTCAGTTTATTAGGCACTGATGTTAATGGTAACCTGGTGAATGGGACAACAGCAAGTATTCCTTCTATTGTAGGAATTGCCACAGGGATTGCGTCAACCAGTGACCTTTCCGCCAATACGGAAGCTAAATATAATTTTACTGTGAACAAAATTAATTCTGCAAATCTATCATATAGCTCAGGTAACTTTACCGTATTGAAAGCAGGATATTATGGTATTTCGCTTTATACAAAAAAAGATGTCAGTATGAACTCTCCTACAACCGGAGGAACAGTACAAACCTTTATAAAGAAAACTGTTGGAGCTGCTACAACTGAACTCTCAGTAAATCAAAATGGCTTAACGGATAATGTTTCTTTTGAAGCCAATACTATAGGAGTAACAGCATATTTTAATGTTGGTGACATAATAAGCTGCAGAGGTAATTACACAAGACCTCACAGATTAACTACAGCTTCATTGAGCATTGTATATTATGGTACCTAATCAATTTCCTTTATAGAATACTTTATTTTTAAACTATAAAAGCCACTTTTAAACCATCACAAAAGTGGTTTTTATCCTAATCCGTTGATTATGCTTTTTAAAGACATTCACATTGGTGCGCTAATACAAAAACGGGTACAGGAAATCGGATTCTCGTCAGACAGGCTCATGAAATTCATGCAATGCAGCTGTGAAGAACTGTCTCAGATGTACAAAAGCAAGTCATTGGATGCAGAGGTACTCCTTAAATGGAGCAAGCTACTGACTTATGATTTCTTTAGAATTTATTCCCAACATCTGCTGCTGTATTCACCTCCCCTATCTTCAGATTATTATCAAAAATCAAGACAGGAAAAAACGCAGCTTCCGGAGTTCAGAAAAAATATCTATACTATAGAGATGATTGATTTTATTCTTGAGCTTTTAAAAACAAATGAAAAAACAAAACAGCAAATTATAGAGGAATACAGAATTCCCAAAACTACTTTATACAAATGGATCAAAAAATACTAACCTTATTTATCCATGATCATTAATGAAAAATTTTACTTTGATGCCTGCATCTGATCTCCCTCTGGAAAGTGTATGTTCATCCTTTATTTTTCACAAATTTCCGATTCTATTAACACAGATAAAAAATATAAGATTTATTAAAAACTTCAGCATTACATGTACTTCAGAAATATAATCAGGACCATCAAAAGCAGCAGAAACTCTCAATGATTGAGAGTTTTTTCTGCAGTTCAATTTTTTAATAATCTGCCTTTGCTATTTCAAGCTTATTGATTTTCGCTTGTTTGCTATATAGTGAAATTTGAAGGAAGTCCTGGTTGCAGATAAAGTTCGCGCAGAGTGCATACATTCAGGTTACCGTTTACCTTTGCATTAAATTTCGGATATATTTAGAAATTTGATTAAGTACAGCCACTGTAAAGATGAAAATTATTTTTCCACATCTTCCTTTATATCAGATATTTGACAAAAATACTGGTATGTTTTTTTCAAATAAACGATATAAAATTTGTTTTTATGACCAATCGGTCATATATTTGCTTTATTATTCAGTATGATCATGGCAAAAGGGGAAGAAACCAGACAGTTCATTATAGAAAAAGCAGCACCTATTTTTAATACAAAAGGGATTGCAGCTACTTCTATGAGCGATATTATGGAGGCCACCAAGTTGTCTAAAGGCAGTATGTACGTTCATTTTGAAAATAAGGAAGTACTTGCCTGTGCTGCTGTTGAGCATAATATGCAAATGCTGACTGATCAACTTCAAAAAACTTTAAGTAGATTTAAAACTTCCAGGGAACAGTTATTCGCCTATATTGATTTTTTTAGTGATCCCAACCATCCGCCTGTAGTTGGTGGGTGTCCCCTGTTAAACTTTGGAACAGAAGCTGATGATACCAATCCAGTCGTTAAAGGAAAAATAAACAATGGAATAAAACAGGGAGAAAAATTAATTTCCGCTATTATAAAAAAAGGAATTTCCAATAAAGAGTTCAGAGCAGAATGGAATGCGGAAGATTTTGCAACAGTTCTGTTTGCCATGCTTGAAGGTGGACACTTAATGTCAAGAATGGCTGGTAATAACGATAAAATGATGACTATCGTCAAAAATCTTAAAAAAATGATTGAAGAAAATACTGTGTAATTTTTTTATCCAAAATATGACCGATCGGTCATTTACATATGAAATAATTCTTTTAAAAAATATAATCATAACAATTTAAAAAACAGAACAATGTCAAAAACAGTTTTAATTACAGGTGCATCAAAAGGTTTCGGAAAAGCATGGGCAGAAGCCTTTTTAGCCAAAGGATACAATGTGGCTGCAACAGCCAGAAATGTAGAAACGCTTGATGATTTAAAAGAAAAATATGGAGATTCCGTATTGCCTTTACCCTTAGATGTAGATAAAAGAGAGGAATCATTATCAGTAGTTCAGAAAGTACACCAACACTTCGGCAGCATTGATATTCTGATTAATAATGCAGGATATGCATTAACAGGTGCAGTGGAAGAAACCACCGAACAGGAAGCAAGAGCACAGTTTGAAACGAATTTCTTTGGAACTTTATGGCTTACACAGGCGGTGCTTCCCATTATGAGAGATCAGAAAAGTGGTCATATCATTCAGGTTTCTTCTATTTTAGGATTGGCTACTTTACCAACCATGGGACTTTATAATGCATCTAAGTTTGCACTGGAAGGATTAAGCGAAACTTTAGCAACAGAAGTAAAAGGCTTTGGAATTAATGTAACGTTGGTAGAACCTAATGGCTACGCTTCCAATATCTGGCATACAGGAATTAATACGCAAAGTAATCCGGTTTACGACAACGTTAAAAAAGCGTTCTCGGAATCCGAAACATCTTTCGGAAGCGTTGAAGCGACAGCACCGGCATTGATAAAGTTAGCAGAAACTGAAAATCCTCCATTGCGTTTATTGCTTGGAAAAGTAGCACTTCCTTTCGTAAAACAAAATTACGAACAGCGCTTAAAAGTTTGGGAAGAATGGAATGATATATCTGTAGAAGCTCACGGATAATTTCCAAAATGCATTAACAAAATAAGCTCCGTTATAGTAAAACGGAGCTTATTTTTTATTTTTTTTTAGCCCGGCAACGCTCTCTTTTTCCGTAGCACTACTTCTCATCAGTCTCCTATTCTACCATCTTCCTGTTCACCATCTGAAATGTCTGTTTCGCTGTGAAATATGGCTATTTGAACACATTACCAGTTTCCCAGGCATATCTTAGGGTATAATTTTGTCTCATCAAAAAAGAAAAAACAGATTTAAATCTAATACAGCAAAACAATGAAAACAACAATTTCAACAATTCTTTTAGCAGCAACTTTTATCTTAGGTACACCTGCTATTTCTAAGGCGCAAAAAAATGATACTGCTACTCTATTATCAAAAAATGATACCAGTATCCGTCCTTTTCACATCAATATTCCACAATCTCAGCTGGATGATCTTAAAAAACGTATTTCCGAAACCCGCTTCCCGGATAAAGAGACTGTGAAAGATGCTTCCCAAGGAATCCAGCTTGAGCAGTTAAAAGAACTTATCACCTATTGGGGCAACGGATACGACTGGAGAAAAGTGGAAAATAAACTGAATGCGCTTCCCCAATTTGTAACAAAAATTGACGGACTTGATATCCAGTTTATCCATGTACGTTCAAAGGAGTCTAATGCAATGCCTGTGATTCTTACCCATGGCTGGCCTGGTTCTCCGCTGGAGTTTATCAATGCAATAGATCCTTTGACTGATCCTGTAAAATACGGAGGAAAAGCAAGTGATGCTTTTGATGTAATTATACCTGCCATTCCGGGATATGGTTTTTCAGAGATTCCTGCTGAGCTTGGCTGGAACCCTGACCGCGTTGCCCGTGCATGGGATGTACTGATGAAAAGACTCGGTTACAAAAAATATGTTTCTGAAGGTGGTGACCATGGTTCCGTTATTTCTGATGCATTAGCAAAACAGGCTCATTCAGGTCTTTTAGGAATTCATCTCACGATGCCGGCTACTATTCCTGCTGAACTTGTAAAACCAATCAATGCCGGTGATCCCGCCCCGTCAGGACTTTCTGCCTCAGAAGCAAAAGCATACAATGCAATGAGTACATTCTTTGGAAGAAATGCAGCTTACGGGGGAATGATGGTAACACGTCCACAGACAACAGGATATCTGCTTTCTGATTCTCCAACAGCCTTAGCAGCATTCCTTTACGAAAAAATTGCAGAATGGAGTGAAAGTGATCTTCATCCCGAGAATGTCATTGGCCGTGATGCTATCCTCGATGATATTACCCTTTACTGGCTTACCAATACCGGAGCGTCTTCCTCACGTTTCTATTGGGAAAATAACAAGAATAATTTCAGTGCTGAGGCGCAGAAGACCAAAGACATTAAAGTTCCTGTAGCTATTTCGGTATTTCCTCACGAAATTTATCAGGCTCCGGAAAGCTGGTCGAAGCAGGCATATCCTACTTTATATTATTATCATAAAGCTTCAAAAGGCGGCCATTTTGCAGCCTGGGAACAGCCGCAGGTCTTTACGGAAGAGCTTAGAGCCGCTTTCAAAGAGTTAAGGAAAAAACTTTAACAATATCAATCAACAATATCGTTTAATCTAAATAATAAAAATATGGAATTAAATACCATTCAGGAAGTAGAAAATACAACAGTAATCAATATCAATAAAGTGTTGTATTCCGGTAATGTCATCGTAACCGGAGGTCGCAACGGAGAAGCAAAAAGCAGCGACGGAAAGTTAGATATCGAATTAACCTCTCCCGGTTCAAAAGGAAACGGAACCAATCCGGAACAGCTATTGGCAGCAGGATGGTCGGCATGTTTTATCGGAGCTATGCATTTGGGTGCTTCAAAGGCTGGAATTACTCTTCCTCAGGACTTATCTGTCAATACCTCTGTAGACCTTGCCACCAATGATGATGGATTTTTCCTGCAGGCTCACCTACAAATCCTTCTGCCAGGCCTTGCAATAGATGAAGCCAGAAAAGTTGTGGAGACTGCTCATGCAACATGTCCTTATTCAAAAGCAACCCGCGGAAATATTAATGTAAAGATCGATGTAGTGGTGTAGTTTTCAGAATGTTTATTTCATTTTGACTAGAACCTTCCCTGCCCAAAGCAAGGAAGGTTTCTTTTGCTGAGATCGGTTTGAAAAAGATAATCCGGATGTAAAGGTCTGTTATATTAATTTCCAAAATTGACAAAATGAGGAACATCCGTGGCAAAGCTGTTCAATGGTAAAAGATTATTCCTGTTACTGTTAAAGTCAAAAACAGAATTATTATCAAAAGGAACACGCGGATAATACATGAAAGAAATCTGAATCCTGTTGAAAACCAGATATGGATTATTAATTAAAACACCGATCCCGATTTTTGTGTTGGCCTTAGTTTTAAACAGCTTATCATCAGGCATTCCGAGCCAGCCCACTGCAGTTGTTAAATAAGGACTGAAGTGAAAATTCTTCCAGGTTTTATTAATAAACAATTGAAGCTGATACCTCAGCACTATTTTTTTTGTCCCGATATAATCAGAATTATAAACGGGGAACTCGTCTGTAGAAGAAAGGTTTATCCTATCCTTATACGAATAATTATGCTGTGGATTTCCCAATGCCAGTGTTGGAGAGAAGAAATGTCTTGCTTTGGCAAATTTCCAGTCCATAAGGTTGGTGAAATAAGTTCCATCAAAGCGGAAAGATTCCCTGTTCTGGCTGTCTTCATTAAAAAACCTTCCAAACTGTGCTTTCACTGTGAAATATCCCAATTTTGTAAAACGTCCGTAAGATGCTGAAATTCCAACATACGGATTCACTTCTTTATTTCTTGATAATCCTCCGGCAATGACGTTTACAGAATTACCATAAGCAATATCCTCCGGCAAATCATACTGGAAAATATTTTTCTGAACCGAAAAGTTTCTCTGAATAAACCCAACAGACATCAGAAAACTGTTGTAAGAACTGAAATATTGATACTGATCAATTCCCGGACTGTCTTTGTACTTATAGTTCTGGAATCTTCCTATGATGGCAATATTGCTGGATACCTTCTCACGGGGATCAGATGAAACCGGAATCTGATAACCTCCCCATAAATCCTGACTGTACACTTTGATCTGAACTTCCGGAAAAGTGGTATCCGTATTTATCGGAAGTAAAACTTTCCGCATAAAATATTCAAATGTAAAACCTCCCGCCCATTTCGTCAAAGGGGAGAAAAAATCTCTTCTGAGGCTGAAATTAATTCTTTCATTTTTCGAAAAGTCCCGTTCTCCAAGAATCTGGGCATTGATATAGGTACCAAAAAGATTATGGGTAGTATAGCTGCCTAAAAGATAATCCTGCTTTTCTTTGGAATCGTTTCTGTAAAGAAAGTCCAGTGTGTGTCCCAGTCCCAGCACATTTTCTTCCGTAACACCCAAACCGATTTTACTTCCGGAATAACTGATTCTCGGCTTCAGACTCCAGGAATCCAATACCTTTACGACAACATCTATAGAATCTTTACTCGAAGTGCTGTCGGAAACACTGATATTAACTCTGTTGATAAAAGGCATTGTTCTAAGCAAACGCTCTGATTCATAGAGCTTTTGGGCGTTATATTCTTCTCCTTCTTCAAAAAGCAAAAAATTATTGATTGTTGATCTTCTGGTACTGGAATGAAGGTGATCCTTTATCCAATCATACCATTTACCTATTTCCTTACTGTCATTAGAGCCATATCCAAAAGGGTCAATGGTTTCTATCCTGACATTTCTGATAATTTTTTTGTTATAAGTATTTTGTAAAAGCTTTTCAGTATTGGACTTCACGGAAGTGGAATCCGGCTCTCTACGAAATATAAAGCGGTGAATGAATTTGGTAACTTTTCTCTTATCTGAAAATTCTTCTATTTTGTAATACAGCGAATCTTTCTTTTCCTGTGCATTTAAAAAGAAAAAACCACTTAAAAGGAAAATCAGAGTTACAGTCGTTCTAGCCATTAGTCATCAAAAATTCAATAAGGTTTGTTGTATCAATTTGCAAGCCAATAAGGGATGATCATAGATAAAGAAACAATTTTTATGATAAAATAGTAAAAGCAGGCCCTTAACACACGTTTTTTCTACAGTTTAAAAAAGAAATAAACCACTGCAACCCATTCTTTTTTTATACCATGAGCGTAGCCTATTGTACTGCGGCTGAAATTTTCAACGGTTCCGTCCTCTTTAATATACCCCAAAGTAGAGCGGTTGCTATTTTCTACTGTTCCGTCTTCCTTTACATAACCTACTGTGGAACGGTTTTTATTTTCAATGGTTCCGTCGTTTCTGATATAGCCAATTGTAGAACGGCTTCGGTCTTCAATAGTACCGTCACTCCTGATATAACCTACGGTGGAATGACTGCTGTTCTCAATCGTTCCATCACTTTTAATATATCCTAAGGTGCTTCGGCTGCCGGATTCGATGGTTTGTGCTTTTGTCAGTATCATGCCTGTTACTGAGACCATTAAAAATAGTATTTTTTTCATTTCTTTTTAATGTTTTATCTCAGTCTAAGTTAAGATTCTCTTTTTAATTTTCTAAATAATCTTAAAACTAATTTAAATCATAAAACAAAAGCATCCGGTAAACACCTTTTTTGTTATTTTTACTCATTATAAATAAAAATAATACATGAAAAAATTCGTACTTACGGGAATAGTTATGACAGGAGGCTTTCTAACAGCTAAAGCACAGTGTAAGCCGGTGGCCTCTCTTGCAGAAAGTTTTGATACCTGGAAAGATATTCATAAATGCTGGACTGCTCAATCCGGGAAAGCGATGCTTTATGCAAGTGACAAAAGAATTATATTCTACTCCATGAGCAATCCGGGAGAAAATATGTATCTGGTAACTCCCGAAATTAAAGCCGGAACCTATATGCTGTCTCTTGACCTTTCTGATAACGGAGGAGAAACAACATTAGAACTTTTTTCAGTAGATAATCCTTCTGATGTAAAAACCTATACGGCAATTACCAAACCTTCCAAAATAACAGGAGAGAAAAAAACATTTACGGTTTCTTTGAAGAAAGATTCACATTTAGGATTGAAAGTTCTGCTGAATGGAGTGCATCAGGCTGTTTATCTGGATAACCTGTCCCTGCAGGCGAAGAAATAAACTGGCGAAAGCCTACACATTAATAGAAAGTTATTCCTTCTGTTTTAAGAAAACTAAAACAGTTTTTTAAGTTTATATTCAAATGCAAAAACTTAGAGTGAAAATTTCACTCTAAGTTTTTCTGTTTCCGGTTTTTAAGAACGCAGTAATTACCATACAAAATTCTATCATTAATCTCAATAAGTTATTAACTTTTTCATGCTGTGGAAAATTAATAAAAAAGAGTATCACCGCAGATATACTCTTAAAAAAACTCAGAAAAAAACGAAGCTATATGCTCTAATTACTTTAGGTGATCAATCTGGCAGATTACTATGAAGATACGTTTCCATCTTGTGACAGTATTTCGGCTTAATCTAAAATGCCGGGCTAGCTGACTATTATTTAGTTTATGTTTTTTTTGATAAGTAAGCATTTCAAAAATAGCCTCTTTATCATAGGATTTGAATTTTTGGTTTTCAGATATCCTGTCAACAAAAATAATGTTATTAACTTTCAAAACATCTGATAAAGACATGGATTCTTTTGACAGATATCGCTTTACATTTTCCCATTTATCAGGGCATTTGGACTTTATGAAATCATGGTAAATCTTTTTATAATCAGGGCCTGTATTTATTGTCTGTATTTGCTTATCCATTTATTCAATGTTGACTTCGGAATTCCGTAGTGATTCGTGATTTCTACGAAGTTTTCTGTTTATCTTCTAAAAGTTCCAGTATATAGTCTATGGTTTCTTTGGTATATAAACTTTCCTGAACTGGGTCAGTTTAAATTGTACTCCATTTTTATTTTAACTGGTAATGCGGAGCATATCATATTAAATGATAGGAATAGAAACGAAAAAATCATATTTCAATCATTTTGAACATTCTAGGAGCAAATTCACATCTAATGATTTCTCAGAATACATTTCCGTAATCTCATTTTCTGCTGAATCTGTACTCAAAAACCAACATTTTACAAAAAGTAAGTTCCTGATCTATTCTTCATTAAATTGTTGGATATATCTTTTAAAAGCTGATTGATTTCATTCTCACTACAAAACGTAATATCAATATTTTTTCTTAATATTCTTCCTGAAGAATTCAAAAAAAGAAGGATTAAATATTTTCTAAAAGTCTGTTCCTTTATTTCTATTCTTACAATTTTCTTTTGCGCCGTTTCTAAAACCAAACTTTTTCCTCTGTTTGAAGGCCATTGATAGCTTTTGATGGAAATTATCTTTCCGGAATGCTCATATTCGAATATAAACCGGTTTTTTAACAGTCCATATACAAGCACCAATAAAGCTGTTAAGGAAAAAAATTCTATAGCAAAAATGTATTTCAAATACATGAGAATACCAATGTTCAAAAAAAGCAGCGACAATATAATTAACTGAACAAGCATATAACGGTCTACTCTTTTCTTATTATCTATTTTCATTACCCTTCAATGATTAAAATTGTCTATTCTTATTTATTTTCTCTGTATATATTTCTGATTTCAGATGCAGAATATTGTTATTCCATTCATTCTGCCAGCTTGTAAAAAAGTACCGGTTGAACTCCCAAAAAAGCATTGCTATCAAAAATGTAATTTTTATAATTTTAATCAGACTTAACTTTCTATTTACATTCATTCACTTATTGCCTATTTTTATTCTTTAAGGTAAAGCGACATCATTCATAATTTAATCAAGTAAAACATGCTATTTATTTAAAAATAAGCGTTAAAATATCTCATAAATG
>NZ_SCNC01000033.1:0-44712 GCF_005503635.1 Chryseobacterium sp. 2VB | reverse complement strand
CCGTAATTCTTTACCTTAAACTTTAAACTTTAAATTCAAAGCTCTATTTAAACTTCTTCTTAAAGCTGAATTTAAGCATATTCATGAGTCCCGGTTCAATGATATCAATTCCCAGTCCGAAATTGCTGTCGGCAATGGTATGATGATCTGTTCTGAATTGTTCAAACTCACTTTGCGGAATTTCAATATTGATCAGAGGATTGTATTCAATATAAACACTTGCCCCATTTTTGTTCACTTTTTTTCGACTTTTATAATCAAAATATGGGTTGGATATTGTACTTTCCTGAACTGTATATTTTTCTTCAACATCAATTTTCTGATCCGTCTGCAAATTGATTTCATATTTCTCACTATCGAAATTATGCCAGAAAGGTAAATCTTTGTGGATGAAATCTCTTGCACTCGCCTTCACTACATTCCGGTCAAAGTACATCAGAAAACGGTTTTTCTGTGGATCCACAAAATAAGGATTTTCAATGGTTGCGGTATACTGGATCTTAACTTCATTCAGTCTTTTATCATCACTTACTACATCAATAGCAGCATCTTTGAATACGTTTCGGACATCTGTACCATTGCGGTCGCCTGAATAATTAAGCGCATAGAAAAGAAAGCTGTTCCAGCTGTCTATGATTTCTCTTTTATTGGTACTTTTAAAATACCTTCTCATAGCATTGGCTCTGTTTCCTTTATAAGTTGTTGATAAAGTAAGCTTTCCGGTATTACCCTGTGCATTTAAATCTACTCTTTCATCAATGCAGAAATAAGGGAATTTATAAGATTTTCTCACCTGAAGCTCCTGATCTTTCTTCACTTCCAGATAATGCATAAAATAGATAAAACCTCTGTTTTCAATCAATCCGAATTCATCACGGATGGTTGCATCAATGAAATATTCTTCACCTTTATAATTCACTTTTACGACAACATGATTGAAACTTAACAGGGACGGCAGATAGTATTTAATATAATAATCCGTATTAAAATTAACCAGAACTACAGAGGCGTCTACTCCTATATAATCAAGAATTACTTTCAATAAAACCGATTTTGCCTTACAATCACCCTGTTTATTTTCATAGGTTACTGACGGCTCCTGTGGCTTATGTCCATTCATTTCATCTGCATTGAAGACGTAATAAATATGATTTTGTACATATTCTATGGCAAACTGCAATTTTTCATCCTGATCAGCAATGGCATCCAGTTTTTCAACCAGGTTGGGAGCAAAATCCTTTAAAGAAGATTTGTTGAAAATCTCCTCATAGAACGGTACAATATAGTTGGAAAGATCTTTCCAGTTGCTTTCTGTAGCAAAATCTACATAAGGGAAAATTTCACGGCCTGAATCTACAGGGTTGATATAATTCTCTTCTTCAATGACAAATCTGTCTCCTTTTTTCAGATAACTGATTTCCGGCTCAAGAACATTGCCCTGTTCATCTCTGAAAAATGTTTTTTTGTAAGCAATAGTCTCTTCACGCTCATTGATGAACGTGAATTTAAAACTGCCATAAGCCCAATAGTTATCCGGACTTACCCAGACATATTTTGAGAACTCCTTTCTAAGAAAATCGCGGTCTGTAAATTCTTTGATTCTTGAATCTTCTAAAATCAGAACATCATACAGCCTGAGATCTTTAATGGTAATATTGATTTTTTTATTACTGCTCAGAACCCCTCCACTGCTTTGGTTTTCACTGTCGAGAACCTTAATTTTTGTGTCCGGAATCTTATCGATCAGCACTCCATCCCTTAACACACTGATTCTGTGAATCTGGTAGACTTCATTTTCCTCCACAATCACATCAGAAACAGAAGCTCTTTCCAGGTTTCCAGGTTCGTTCAGAGTATACGCCATGCAGACGTACTCACTGTTTTCCGTATTGCTTGTATAGTATTTTTTGTCTAAAAAATAGCAGTAATCACGACCTTCATCAATTTGTCTTCTGGCAAATTCGGAGTCTTTGATTCGGTTCTTTATTTCCTCATCCCCGATATTTCCTGCCCACATTTCAGGTTTTTGAATCCTGTAATTTTCAACTTGCATTTGATTATCCATATTTATTATAAGAATTATATTTTGGTTAGTGTTTAAGAAATTCAAATTAAACAATTAAAAAAGTAAAAAACAATAGCAGAAGTACTACAAATTCAGTATTTTTTTTCGGCACAGTAATTGCGAGGTATGGGGAAAATCAAGTTTATGAAAAGTATAGCAACAATTCTAAAAGGGGCAGCACCCGCATTAGCATTATTCGCAATGACGCAATGTACAACCACAGCCAATGCATCCGCAGGTGATGAAAAAACATTCATCGTAGGACCACAAACAGCAGATTGTACAGGAGTAGCTCCTATGAAATGTCTGCAGGTAAAAGAAAACGCTTCCGGAAACTGGACGAATTTCTACAGCAATATCGAAGGATTTACTTATGAACCGGGGTATGAATATGTTTTAAAAGTAAAAACAGAAAAAATTGAAAATCCGCCAGCTGACGGATCTTCCATAAAATACACTTTGGTAAAGCAGGTTTCTAAAACGAAAAAAGCAGAAATGGCAGCCAATGAAAAGACAATTATCGTAGGGCCGCAAACCGTAGAGTGTTCTGCTGGAGCCGGTCGTATGCAATGCATGCAGGTAAAAGAAAGCGCTTCTGCAGCCTGGACGAATTTCTACAGCCACATTGAAGGCTTTACTTATGAGCCGGGTTACGAATATGTTTTAAAAGTAAAAACAGAAAAAATCGAAAATCCTCCGGCAGATGCTTCTTCAATCAAATATACATTGGTAGAACAGGTTTCTAAAACGAAGAAATAATCAATAAAAAACCGCTTCTGAAAATTCAGAAGCGGTTTTTTATTGCTGGAAGCTGGGAGAATGAAGCCAGAAGTTGCTTTGGGACGATCCGAAAAAGTCAGCAAATAATCCATTTTAAGTGTTTATTTCTGTCTTTCTTTTTACTTCCTTTTTACTTCCTTTTTATCTTAAAACCCAGTCTCTTTTTGTGGAGGATCAGGATATTTTCCTTTCGTAGCCTCTCCCACTGTGTTGGCTGTTGTCATCGCCACTACAAGATCGTTCAGCATTCCGCTGGCTGCGGTGGGTGAATTGGGAAGGAGTACAAGATTACTTCTGTTGCTGGCGCCCACAGAATGTAAAGTATCATAATGCTGTGTCACCACAATCAATGCTGATGCTTCATGAGAATTGATATCCACATTATTTAGCATTCTTACAGACTCTTCAAGTCCTTTGGCAATTTCTCTTCTCTGGTCGGCAATTCCCTGCCCTTGTAATTTCTTGGATTCTGCTTCTGCTTTTGCAACCGCAACAATTCTTATTCTTTGTGCTTCAGATTCGTATTCAGCAGCCGTTTTTTCTCTTTCTGCTGCATTGATCCTGTTCATGGCATGTTTTACCTGCTCATCCGGATCAATATCGGTTACCAAAGCTTTGATAATATCATAACCATAACTGTTCATGGCATCCTGAAGCTCGCTTTTCACTGCAATGGCCACATCATCTTTTCTTACAAAAACATCATCAAGCTTCAACTTGGGAACTTCTGCTCTTACCACATCAAAAACAAAAGAAGTAATTTGATTTTCAGGATTTTCCAAACGATAATAAGCATCTCCCACCTGACTTCTGATGACCTGATACTGAACAGAAATTTTCATTTTGATGAAAACATTGTCTAATGTTTTGGTGTCAATCATGACATCCAGCTGCTGAATTCTCAGATTAAGTCTTTTGGCGATCTGATCTATGATGGGCAGCTTCAGGTGAAGACCTGAATGCTTTACCGCACGGAATTTCCCGAAACGCTCTATAATTGCTGCTGTTTCCTGCTTAACGACAAAAAACGAAGCGAATAAAATGATAAGCCCGAAGAAAATAACGGGTGCAAAATATATACTCATAGTTTTAATTTTTATTAATATGTCGTTACACCACCTGTTTTTGTTAAAAATATTTTTTGTAAGTAGCTGCTTAAATATAAGAAAAATAAATGTAAGATCCGGAATATAATCCCCGGGAAATCAGACTTGATGATATCATATTTTTTTTAAAACCAAAATTATTCTGAAAAAGACTTACTTTTGAATATTCATTACATCATGGTCAATTCAAAAGAAATATTAAAAGATCACATCTCTAAATTCACTTCAATTACTGAAGAGCAATTGGATTATGTTTTCGGACATTTTAACCTGATCTCTTTAAAAAAAGGGCAAAGTCTTATCTCGGAAGGTGATTTTGTGAATCATGAATATTTTGTTCTGGAAGGCTGTCTGAAAGCATTTTATCTTAATGACAGCATGAAAATGTTTATCCTTCAGTTTGCCATGCCTACGTGGTGGGTGACAGATTTTGATGCACTTTACAATAAAACAAGAGCAACCATCAATGTAGACTGTATCACCAATGCCAGCATCCTTTCTATTTCCAATGAGGACAGGGAAAAGATCTGTAATGAAATTCATGAAGTTGAACATTTTTTCAGATGGAGAACCAATAAAGGGTATGTAGCCGCCCAGAAACGCCTGTTATCTTTTATGAATAATGATGCCAGATTCCGGTATGAAGAACTTCTATCCTTGTATCCTCAATTGTACAATCTGGTTCCGAAACATCTGATTGCATCTTATCTGGGAGTAACCAGAGAAACTTTGAGCAGGCTGCACCAGTAATCAACCTCTTTAAAACAATTAATCTCTTCCTCTATTTTGTGAGGTACATCACGTAATTTTTTCCTTCAGTCGGCTGAACTTTGTGTCAATATTTAAAGCCAATAAAAATGGACACAAAAAATTTTAAAGTCAATACAGAAAACAGTACTATCGACTGGATCGGAAGAAAAGTAACCGGCGCTCACAATGGAACTATCGGTATAAAAGATGGAAACTTCACATTTGGAGAAGGAAGTTCTATGTCAGGAAAGTTTGTCATAGATACCCGTTCCATCAAAATCCTGGACATTGAAGATGCTGAAACCAATGCACAGTTTGCCAATCATCTGGCTTCTGATGATTTCTTTAATTCTGAGCATTTTCCTGAAGCTCATTTCGAAATCAAGCATGCTGAACCGGGTGATGAAAATCTTTATTATGCAAAAGGAGATCTTACCATAAAAGGAATTACACATCCTATAGACACAAGCCTGCAGATTGTAAAAACAGATAATATGGCCGTTCTAAAAACCAAGATCATAGTAGACAGAACGAAATTCAACATCAGATTCAGATCTTCCAATTTCTTCACCAATCTTGGTGATACGCTGATATACAACAATTTTGACTTAAACATCCATCTTGTAGCGGAAGCTTATTAATTCTATAACCTTAAAAATTGACCATCATGCCATTCATCAAAGTAGATGTACTTCGCGAAGATCTTAACCGCGAAACAAAACAGCAATTAATCAGAAAAATAAGTGAAGCTGTAACCTCAGTTTTAAATAAGGATCCTCATTTAACGCATATTGTCATCAATGAAATTGAAGATGACAACTGGG
Organism: Chryseobacterium sp. 2VB; assembly: GCF_005503635.1. Lineage (NCBI taxonomy): Bacteria > Pseudomonadati > Bacteroidota > Flavobacteriia > Flavobacteriales > Weeksellaceae > Chryseobacterium > Chryseobacterium sp. 2VB. The sequence continues at coordinate 39,187 of NZ_SCNC01000033.1, read as the reverse complement.
GATACGCCGGAGAACAGGTTTCAGTATTAAAAGAACAGGGGTTTTCAACAGGAAAAAAATAAATCAGCAATGAAAAAACAAACCGTCATTATAACAGGAGCTTCTTCAGGAATAGGATTGGAAACCGCCCGTTATTTCCTGGACAGAGACGATAATGTCATCATCAACTCACAAACGGCATCCAAATTAGAGGAAGTTTATCATGAATTGGGAGCAGGGGAAAATCTGGCAATGGTTGCCGGAAGTGTTTCTGACAAATCAACAGGGGAAGCATTGGTAAAAACAGCAATTGAAAGATTCGGATCAATCGACGTTCTCGTCAATAATGCCGGAATTTACGAGAACAAGCCTTTCCTTGAAGTTACCGAAGATTATCTGGACCGTTTTTTAACAACGAATTTAAAAGGAACATTCTTCACTACACAGGCTGTTATTCCTCAGATGATCAGACAAAAAGACGGCGTCGTGATCAATGTAGGAACGCCATTGGTGTATCATGCCATTGCGGAGTCTCCTTCCACAGCGCCTATTTCGAGTAAGGGAGCTATTCATGCACTGACTTTGCAGCTGGCGGCAGAGTTTGGGAAAGATAATATCAGAGTCAATACGGTGGCTCCCGGATTGATCAGAACTCCCATGCATGGTGCAGACCTTGACAATAATTCAGGAATCCATTTGATCAATCGTATTGGAGAACCTGAAGAAGTTGCTCAAATGATTCATGCGATTGCAAAGAACACATTAATTTCCGGGGCCATCATCAATGTTGACGGCGGAATGGGTGCCGGGCATCATTTATCATGAAACTATCATTAATTATAGCATGGCTGCTCAGCTTTCCGCTGAGTAGCCTTGCACAAAATCTAAAGGATATGAAAACCAATCAGAACGCAGAAACTGAAATAAGAAATGTGATAGAGAACTATTATTTCAAAGGAATTGATGAAGGAAATACTGAACTTCTTGGAAAAGCATTTTATAAAGGAGCTTTGCTTTTCGGAGATATCAATGGAGTTCCGTATTTCAAAACTGTAGAGCAATATATTGAAGGCGTTGGAAATCGTATAAGTCCGCAGAAATCAGGAAAAGGTTTTAAAGCGAAAATTATTTCAATCGACATTATGAATTCAATTGCTGTTGCAAAATTAAACGTAAGGATGTATGATTTTAATTATTATAATTTCATAACTTTCAATCATATAGACGGACAATGGATGATCGTTAACAAGACTTTGACCAATGTACAGCCTTAATTCAGATTTTTAATGAAAACCAATACAATCATGTGGAATAAAAATAGAATTACGGAATTACTGGGAATAGAATATCCTATTCTGCAGGGACCTTTTGGCGGAGGCCTTTCCACCGTTGAACTGACAACAACAGTGAGTAATCTCGGCGGATTGGGAGGTTTCGGAGCTTATACTTTGTCACCGCAGGAAATCTATGATGTTCACAGAGCCATACAATCCAAAACGGACAAACCTTATAATCTCAATCTCTGGGTAAGCGATCACGATATCATTAACGAAAAACACACAAAAGAACAATACCAAAAGGCTGTTGAGACTTTCAAACCTTATTTTGATCTTTTGCAGACGGATATTCCTTTACCACCACTCTCTTTTGAATCAAAATTTCAGAATCAGCTGAACACGGTTCTGGATATTAAGCCTAAAGTTTTCAGCTTTATGTTCGGACTTTTGGATGAAAATATCATCGAAGATCTTCATCGTCAGGGGACTGTTGTGCTGGGAAATGCAACAACGCCGGATGAAGCTGTTGCTCTGGAAAAAACAGGAGTGGATATTATTGTGGCTTCAGGTTTTGAGAGTGGCGGCCACAGACCTTCGTTTCTGGATAGTGCTGAGTTTTCTGTAACGGGAACTTTTGCTTTGATTCAATTGATTAAAGATAAGGTAAAAATTCCTGTAGTTGCTGCGGGAGGAATTGCCAACGGCCGTGGAATTGCGGGTGCTTTTAAGCTGGGAGCTGATGCTGTACAGATCGGAACGGCATTTCTGGCTACTGAAGAATCCGGAGCGTTACCGATACACAAAGAGTTTTTATTTTCTGAAGCTGCGAAATCCACTACTTTAACCAGAGCTTATACCGGAAGATTAGGACGTGGAATTACGACAAAAATCACAAGAGATGTATTGGCTGCAACAGAAAAAACATTACCGTTCCCATTGCAGACGCATTTTATGGGGGCATTGAGAAAAGCAGCTTTGGAACAGCAAAAAAATGATCTGGTTTTCTTCTGGTCCGGTCAGATTGCGCCGCTTTTAAAGCATAAAAAAGCCTCCACTTTAATGCAGGCATTAATTGAAGAGGCTTCTGAATTATTACAGTAAATAGAATTTATACGGTCATTCCGATGTCTATTCCTTTAATTTTTCTATATAAATCGGTAGCGTAATTGTCTGTCATTCCTGAAACGAAATCAATCACCCCAAGAACTTTCTGATAATCGGTGCCGTCATTGTAAATAAATTGCTTTGGAATTAGTTTCAAAGCTTTTTCATCATAGGATTTCCTATTGTCCTTAGACTTCAGAATGGAAGGAATAAAGTGATCCAGCAATTCATACATTACATTGTAACCGGCATTTTCAATTTCAACAACAGCTTTATGATTGTAAATTTTTTCTACCGAGAAACTTTCGATATCCTGCAGAGCTTTATTTTCTTTTTTATAAATATCAAGTAAGCCATTGCCAAGATTTCCTTCAAGAATCATTTCAAAGTTATGCTTATACATTTCAATCGATTTGTTGATCAAGGCATTGATTACTTTTGCTCTTAAATAAGAAATCTGTTCATTTTCATTGGATATAGAACTTAACTTTGTTTCAATTCTCTGAACATCATCAGTCTCCGATTTTACCAGCTCGAAAAACAGGTTTTTGCAGTCTGCTGTGGAAACAATTCCCAATCTGTGAGCATCTTCCATATCAATGATGTTGTAACAGATATCGTCAGCCGCTTCTACCAGCCACACAAAAGGATGTCTTTTGAAAATATGAGGTTCCTCACTTTCAGAAATAAGCTGTGTTCCTTTAGCAATTTCCAGGAAAATATCTTTTTCATTCTGGAAAAAACCGAATTTCTTCCTGTGAATAATTCCTTTCTTTTTCGCTACCGCTTCACACGGATATTTTGCAATACTTGCCAGTGTAGAGAATGTCAGCTGAATACCACCAGCATCTTTCCCTTGCTGCTGCTGTGCCAGCACTCTGATGGCGTTGGCATTTCCTTCAAAATTAACCAGATCCGCCCACTCCTTTTCATTGAACTTTGATTTCAGATCCTTTTCATTTCGTTCAAAATAGCTTGCAATAGCATCTTCCCCGGAATGTCCGAATGCAGGATTTCCCACATCATGGCATAAACACGCTGCGGCAATTACATTTCCTAAGTTATAGAGATAAAAATTTTTTGAATCTTCAGTGAGGTCGTTTTTAAAATCTTCAGCAATAAATTCACCGATAATACTTCCCAAACTTCTTCCTACGGATGATACTTCCAGAGAATGCGTAAGTCTGTTGTGTACAAAAACACTTCCCGGAAGAGGAAAAACCTGCGTTTTATTCTGCAGTCTTCTGAAGGCAGAAGAGAAGATAATTCTGTCGAAATCCCTTTGAAAATCAGTTCGCGAAGCTTTGGTCTGTGGATTGTTTCCTGTACGTTGATTGGTGAAAATCTGGTTTAAATTCATCATTTTTCAAAATTACTCCAAATTTTAATTGTATGGAATAGTATTTAGATTTTTATTAGTGAGATCTTTCATTCAAAAAATCTATTATAGTAAACGTTTTTTAGGGATCGGAAAACTTGATGAAATATTTTACATTTGGTCTAACTAATACATTGAAGATTATGAATGATTCTTCTTCATGTCAATTTTAAATTCTTAATACAATGACAGACAACACATGGCTCAACAGATGGGATGAAAGATACAGCACCAAAGAGTTTGCGTATGGAACAGAACCCAACAATTATCTCAGAGAACAATTAACACGGTTAACGCCCGGAAAAATACTTTTTCCTGCTGAGGGTGAAGGCCGGAATGCCGTTTTCGCAGCAACACAGGGATGGAAGGTTTCAGCTTTTGATATCAGTACAAACGGCAGGAATAAAGCGTTACAACTTGCAGAACAACTGGAAACCACCATTGATTATCAGGTTGGAGAACTTTCAACGTTAAACTATCAGAAAGAACAATTTGATGCCATTGCTCTTATTTACGCTCATTTCCCGGGAGGCATTAAATCTTCTATCCATCAGATGCTGAATCAGTATCTGCGTAAGGGCGGTTTTATTATTTTCGAAGCTTTCAGTAAAAACCATCTTGAATATATTGCAAAGAACGAGAAAGTAGGCGGTCCAAAGGATATTGAATCCTTATTTTCTATTGAAGAAATCAAAGCTGATTTTCCGGATTATGATATTATTGAATTAGCAGAAACAGAAATTGAGCTCAATGAGGGACTATTTCACAACGGGACAGGTTCCGTCATTCGTTTTGTAGGACAAAAACTGGCCTAAAAATATTTTAAACAGGTTTGTTTTGGGATAAAAATCAAGTTTTATGCAGTTATGGAATATTATTTGAATCTTTATCTCAAAACAAACGTATGCCTGAAGGTCCATCCATCATATTAATGAAAGAAAGCGTGCAGCCATTTGCAGGACAGCAAGTGACAGAAGTTTCAGGGAATGCCCAGTTTGAGAAAGATTCTTTTATTGGCCAGACTCTTCTCGAAATCCGTACTTTTGGAAAACAGACTTACCTCGTTTTTGAAAAAGCAGCCATCCGGATTCATTTATTAATGTTTGGTTCTTATAGCATTGATGAGCAGACCAAGCCGGATAAAAGTTTGCGTTTAGCCTTGTTTTTCGCTACCGGAAGTATTTATTTTTATACCTGCTCTGTGAAATCCGTAGATCTTGATTTTCTCTCCACCATTGATTGGGAAGCCGATGTAATGAGCGATCAGTGGAATCCCAAAAAAGCAGAAGAGAAATTGAAATCCAATCCGAAAATGATGGTTTGTGATGCATTGATGAATCAGGATATTTTTTCGGGTGTGGGAAATATTATTAAAAATGAGGTTCTTTTCAGGATTGGCATACAGCCGGAAAGCTTAGTGGGTAATCTTCCTGCTAAAAAAAGAAAAGAATTAATCGCTGAAGCCAGAAATTACAGTTTTGATTTTCTGAAATGGAAAAGAGAATTTGTTCTGAAAAAGCACTGGCTGGTTCATACAAAATCGGCATGTCCGGTTTGTGGACAAAAATTGGTTAAGAAACAAACGGGCGTAGGAAAAAGAAGAAGTTTTTATTGTGAAAAGGATCAGAAGCTTTATTGAATAAACGGTTATTTTATGTTTTGGCTGAAGCTATTGACTGTTTTTATTAATCTAACGGCCAAAGCCCGTTGCTATTGAATCATAATATTCTATTTTTCCCCACTGATTACACAGATTTACACAGATTTTCTAATCATTTGACTGATATTTATTATTACTCATTACTTATATATCAGTCTGAGTTGAGAAGACCTCCTGCAAATCTTGTAAAAAACTCGGAGCGGTAGACTTCACCAAGAGGAATTTCGGAATCTTCAATGTATATATTATGATTGTCAAATGAATCTATATAATTCATATTCACCACGTAGGATTTGCTGACTCTGATAAAGGTTTCCCCGGAAATCTTCTGATGAATGGTTTTTAAATTCATTGCCGTGATCAGCTTTTGCTGCTTTGTATAAATAACGACATAGTCTTTGAGCCCTTCAATAAATTTAATATCTGAAAAACTGATTTTATAGAACCTGCGTTCTGCCTTTATGAACAGGTAGTCTGCGGTATTGGATTCTACCGTATTTTTCACGGTATTCTTAGATAAAAGTTCGGTGTAAAGTACCGCTTTATCAATTGCTTTTTCCAGCCTTTGAGGATCAACAGGCTTCAGAAGATAATCAACAGCTTCCAGTTCATAACTTTTCAGGGCATATTGGGAATAGGCAGTTGTAAAAATGATCAGGGATTTTTTCGGAAGCATTTCTGCAAACTCCAGACCTGTTACCATAGGCATTTCTATATCAAGGAAAATAAGATCTACCTCATTATCTTTAAGAAATTCGAGAGCAGAAAGCGCATTGGAAAATTCCCCAAGGATACCGATACCGGAAATTTCAGCGATCAGCGATCTCATCTCGGATCTTGCCAGAGGTTCATCATCAATTATAATACAATTCATTACACGGGAATTTTTAAATTTACACTATATTCTGTATCATCAGATTCTATCTTCAAATCAAAAGTATCATTATAAAGAAGTTCCAGTCTTCTTGTGATATTGGCGAGCCCAAGTCCACCGCTCTTTTTGTCCGAAGGAAGATAACCGGTACTTATTGAATTTACACATTTAAAATAAAGCTGCCTGTTATTGATATTGATTTCTATTTTCACACAGGATTCTCTTCCACTAAGATCCACACTATGTTTTACCGCATTTTCTACAAAAGTGGTAAACAGATTCGGAGGAATAAAGGTACTGCTTATTATTCTGTGATCAATATTGACCTGAATGTCAAAAGAAAAATTGTCCCGTCTTATTTTTTCAAGGTTTAAAAAGTTAGACAGGAAATCAATCTCTGAAGTCAGCAACGTTTTTTCTTCGCTGTTTTCATACAGCTGATATCTGAGAAACTCGGAAAGTTTTACAATGACTACAGATGCTTTGGCCGGATCTGTTCTGATCAATGCTTTTACAAAAATAGACAATAACGGAAATTATATCAATTTTATTATACAAAACCGGTATTTTATTATACCAATGATTAAGCTTCAGGATTTCGTATAAAATACCGGCCATTTTGTATAAAAACAAATTTGTATCCTTCTTTTCTCTATTCCTTTGTGCTGATAAATGAACACATATGGAATTAACAGCTTTTCAAGAACTCACTCAGGAAATATCAGTAGAATGTTTTTTTATGACCGAATCTCAGCAGGAAGAAAAAGTAATACAGCTTATCGATCTTCATCATTTTATAGAATGTTTTGATGCAAAAATAAAAATTCTCAGCTATCTGCATCATTCCATTAATATTGTAAACCATGAAGGAAAGAAAAAAGGAATTCTGTTTTGTGACCTGAAACATTCTGCCGTTCCCGACAGCAATACATCTGAAGAGTTTAGAAGAAGATTTGGGCTCTCAGAACTCTGGTTTGTTTTTGTAGAGGAAACATTTGTGCCTGATACCGCCTGCTACACGGATGCAATTATTGAAAACAGCCTGGATATCTTCTACGACAGGATTTTCACCTTCAATTTTTTCCAATCTATCATTCAACCCTTAAAAAAATAAAACTGATTGTATAATATCTGAACTTATTTTTAAAATTCACAAGTTGGAAGATTAAAAAAAAATTAAAATTTTCTTCTTCCGGCTTTTAACCATTTCTTCAAAATACAATCAAAAAACAAAGCCGGCATAAGCTGTTTCAAATTTCAGGAATTCCCTCCTCCTTATGAAAACTCTTATTACTGCATGCACATCACTGATGAAAAGGATTTAAGAATTTGTATAAGGATTATTAAAAACAGGACATGGCAGTACCCAAACAAATATTTCAGACTTTTAAAACTAAAAAACTTCCTTTGATAACACGATATCACATCTGGAATATGAAAAGGAAGAACCCGGAATACAGCTATTTCTTTTATGATGACAGTGATATTGAAAAATTTCTCACAGAAGAATTTCCTCCCAGCTATATTGAAACCTACCATAAACTGACAATTGGTGCTGCAAAAGCTGACTTTTTCAGGTACGCTGTTTTATATAAAAAAGGAGGCATTTATCTGGATATTGACAGCAGTATCGTAAAGCCGTTCCGGGAACTTATCAAAGAAAGTGACGAAGCGGTGATCAGTGCGGAAAGACATGCCAATTTATATGTGCAATGGGGACTTATTTTTAATAAAAACCATCCTTTTCTTAAGAAGACATTAGAACTGATGCTTGATAATATCAATAATCACCGGTATCCGAATGATGTACATGCTACTACTGGTCCTACTGTCTTCAGTAAGGGCATAAAACAGTCTCTGGCTGAAAATCCATCTATTCCTTTTACTTTGTTTGACGGCATTGAGTTCAGGGGCTTTTTAAAGTTCAAATATAAACTGGGTAAGTTCTTTTTATACAAAAAAAGGTCTGAACATTGGAAGCAGCAGCAAATGCAGCAGGATATTATTGTTTAATGAGTTCCCATTTTTGAGAATACATTGATAATAATCACTCCGGTTACAATCAGGGCAATACCAATGATAGCCGGCAGATCCGGGATCTGTTTGAAGGCTATCACTCCGATCATCGTTATAAATACAATCCCTACGCCGGACCAGATGGCGTAGGTAATTCCTACAGGAATCTGACGAAGGGTAAGGCTTAAAAAATAAAAAGCGCAGGCATATCCGGCAACTGTTACTACAGATGGCCATAGTTTGGAAAATTCCTCAGATTTTTTCAGAAAAGTAGTGGCAATAATTTCAAATATGATTGCCAGAGCAAGAAAAATATAACTGCGTCCCATAAAATTCATTCTTTATACAAAAGTAGTAAAAGCCTCCGGGTAATTCAAAAACAAGGCATCCAAGCCATCGGTCAGCAGACAGTCTTATTTTCAGCTGTGACACAAACTCCTATTTCTCTCTGACATGAAATATGACAGCTGACAAAAATTCCAACATAGGAATCAGTGTTAAAAATAAATTTTATTAACATAAAGATCTGTATGAAGTGAAAAATTAACGTTCAAAAAATACGCTTTAAAACAATATTATGCTAAGCATTATTTATTATTTGTTTTATCAAGTCCAATATAGAAGTCGATAAACGATTAACACATTCACATAATTTTACAGATAAAACAATAAAAGTATTAATAAATTCCAAATAATACATTAATTTATTGTAAACAAAAATTCACCAATACATAAACCTGAAACACGCTAATACACTGATAAACATCATAATATTTTACTTTGGCACATGATTTGAAAGTAGTAATATTGCAATTGAAAGATTGATAAAAAAAAGTCAAATAATTAAAAATAATACAAAATGATAACTTATATCGGTATCGCAACAGGTTTAGTCGTAATTACTTCATATTTCATGACAGTAAGAAGAGAAAGAAACTAATCTTAAACAAAACAAAGCCTATAGAAAATCTATACTAATTATATTGTTTTATGTTTTTAGTCTGAGAGATCAGATCGCTCTTTTACCCATCGGGTAAAAGGGTCCAAAAACATAAGCAGAAAGATTTTAGTTTCATAACAAATTTTAATATCCAACGAATAAAGCCGGTCGCAAGTCTGGCTTTATTTTTTTATCAGGAGATTTCTGTAAAAACGTAAAAGGTGTATTTCCCACAGATTTCGAGGATTTTCAGCGATGTTTAGGAATATTTACAGAATTTGCTGCTTTGTTCGTTAGCGGCCATTCATCATTTATAATTTACAATCCATTTTACGCTGGACCAGCTGTTTATTATTTTTCAGGATTCTTTTTGACGTCCAATAAAGCTTTATCTTTGTTTACTCAATATTTTTTAATTGTCATTATGAATCTGTACAACCTTATTATTCAAGATAAAGAACAGGTAAATCTTAACGAAGTATTTCTCAATACGAACAACAGGGAGCAGCTTGTACAACTTATCAAGGAGCATGCTTATGTTAAGGAACTGCAGGAATACGGCCTGCCGGTTAACCATAAGATTCTGCTTGAAGGAAGTTCCGGATGTGGAAAAACAATGACGGCCAAGGCCATTGCCAATGCTCTGGGAAAAAATATTATTATTTTGAACCTTAGTAATATTGTTTCGTCCCGTATCGGGGAAACGTCCCAGAATATCAAAATGATCTTTGACAAAGCCGCCAGAGAAAGGTCGGTACTTTTTCTTGACGAACTGGATCAGATCGGAAAAGCAAGAGGCAGCGATGATAAAGATGTAGGCGAAATGAGAAGATTAGTTAATACCCTGATTCAGCTGATTGATTATTATCCTGAGAATGCGCTTTTAATCTGTGCCACCAATCATCCTGAGATTATTGATACTGCCCTTTTAAGACGTTTCCAGCTAAAAATTAATTATGAAATGCCTTCCGCTGAAATTCTGGATTCGTACTACAATCAATTGTTAGCAAAGTTTCCGGAAGATTTGAGAACGATTGAAAGAAAATACTCTGTTTCTTTTGCTGAAGCTAAAGACCATGCTTTAACCGCCGTCAAAGCTGCTTTAATAAAAAAACTGGAGGCTCAAGAAATTATCCCATCATGAAAGAAGATATTCTCCACAACCTCGCTTTGATCAATGAAAGAATAAGAAAGGCCTGTGAGCAATCCGGAAGGAATATTGATGATGTCAGGTTATTGCTCGCTACTAAAACTGTTTCTGCAGACCGTATCAAAATTGCTTTGGAAAACGGACAGGAATTAATCGCAGAAAACAAAGTACAGGAATTGAAGGAGAAATATGAAGACCTGAAAGACATTCCTCATGAAAATCATTTTATAGGCCATCTTCAGACCAATAAAATCAAAGATATTCTGAAATATGATGTTACCTGCGTCCAGTCTCTGGATCGTCTTGAACTGGCAGAAAAACTTCATCAAAGACTTTTGGCTGAAAACAGAACGATGGATGTTTTGATTCAGATGAATACATCCAATGAAGAAAGCAAATTTGGAGTTAATCCTGATCAGGCTATTGAACTTACCCGAAAGATATCCAACTACTCTACTTTAAAGATAAAGGGATTGATGACCATCGGTCTGTTCAGTGCTGAAACCGATAAAGTAAGAGCATGTTTTAAAATCCTGAAAAAACTTCAACAAAATATCATCACCGAAAATATCCCCAACGTAGAAATGAAAGAGCTTTCCATGGGAATGAGCGGCGATCTGGAAACAGCCATTGAAGAAGGCGCCACCATTGTACGGGTTGGAACTGCTGTTTTTGGAGCGAGAATCTACCCGGACAGCTATTATTGGGATGAAGGAAAAACAAATAACTAAGCTTACAACTATATGTTCCCATTTACTTATACTTTTGAGAGAGAAATAAAAGATGGCAAAACGTTTAAAAATGTCAGTGATGCAGTATGTCATTCAATCACAGAAAGGGGTTTAACTGATATTGTTCCTGCTGACGGCATCATCATAGGTGAAAACAAAATGTTTAAACTTGATTTTGCCGACAAATCTCCATTAGTTTTCTCACCTGGCAAAGAATACTTCTACTACAACGAAAATACAAGAATTCTTACCTACAAAACAAAAGCATTTTATTCCATACTATTTTCTCTGATCTATTCCGCTGTACTTTTCCTGATCCTGCATTTTATCCTACATCACCTGACTACTGAGATAATAATAGCTTCTCTCCTTTTCATTGCTGGTATTATTTTTCATTATTGTCATTATATTTTGGTAATAGATAACGTTTCCAAAAATTTAACCGAAAATTAAGCAGTAAAAACCTATCACTTTAGTAATACCGGCTTCGACAGGCTCAGCCTGACAACGCTTAAAAATTTCGGTTGGTATTCGGTTGTCCCCGTGAGCCTGTCGAAGGGCTAGTAATAAGAAAAACCTTTGTTACTCATTAATCCCAGGTATTAACTATAAGGACAAGTCAATAAACCCATTTCTTAGTCTACAAATCCGGTATAGTTTTTGCTGTAAACATTTCGTAACCAAACAAATACATTTATGGATAAAAAATTACTATCGGTATGTCTGTTCATGACATTATTATTCTTTTTTTCATGTGAAAAAGAAAACACACAGATGAAAAGTGGAATTTCCATTGAAACCATTTCAATTATAACCTGCGTTACTATGGGCTTTGCTATTTTGCTGGCGTATAGCTTTAAACGAAGATAACAAACCGGAATTTAAATACTAAGCACCTCTCAGTTTTTGGGAGGTGATTTTGTTTTAAAAATTTTAATTAAATGACTGGCATTTCATTAAAATATAATAAATTTCAAAAAATTTCTCTTTCGTAACTAATAAAACCCTAATGAAAAAAACATTCCTGTCAGCACTTTTATCTTTGCTCATTTTGAATTGTACTCACAAAAAAGAAAATGTTCGACAGACAGACAAAGAGAATCCCAACCTTACAATGTCTATCCCGCTTGAATATCTTGCGGATTACCCTTTAATTAAAGACTCTTCAAAATTTATCAAAAATCTTCAGCAAGCTTTTGATCTCCATGTCCATGAAAGTCCTGTTCAGCAAAAAGGTGAAAAAATAACGGTATTCAAAAAGGTAAAAATCAATGGTTCAGATCAGGAGTATTACTTTGTTGAATACGACTGGAAAACAGGACCAAATTCTGGATATCCCTGGAAAAATCAACTCTTATTAACACAAGAAGGGAAGCTTGTTAAAATTTTATCAGCAGAACGGTCTCAATTTGTTTCTATTTTCCCAAAACAAAATCCGTACTTACTGGCAACCTCGGTCACAGCACATGGAAACGGAGGTCATGAAATTTACAAAATAACAGCAGACTCTTTAGAAGATATCTATGGGGGTAACGTCAGAACATATGATGCTCATGAAGACAACAAAATTTATGAACCGTATGAGCTGCAATTAAAAATTAAAGACTACAATAATGACGGATTTAATGATATTGCTTTCACAGGAAAACTTGTATTGATCCAGAGGCGTACACCTAATGGATTATGGTATGACAACACAACAATCAATGGCAGGAAAGTCAGTTATTCTGTTGATAACCCATACAAAAAAATTCCTGTAGAATATATTTTTCTTTACGATCAAAAAACGGGGCATTTTAAGCCAAAAGGAGACTATAGAGAGAAGTACAAACTATCGAATAAAGACTCCATCATTTGTAATACTCAATCCCGATCATCCAGACTGTTTTCACACGCTCCGCAAAGTCTCCTGACTTTGAGGCATATAAAAACACTGTAAAATATCTAATTTACAGCTCCATTAATTATCTTTGATAAAAACCAGATATGAAAGAAGGATATGTTATCAGAGATCAGGATAGACCTCACTTTTTAACCTGCACTATTATTGAATGGATAGATATTTTTACCCGAAAAACATATCGGGATAGCATTATAGAATGTTTTGAATTCTGCATCAAAAACAAAGGAATGATTCTTTATGGCTATGTCATCATGAGCAACCATTTACACTTTATTGTACAGTCAAGGGATGGGAAACTCTCAGATCTAATCAGAGATTTTAAAAAAATTTACGGCGAAAAAAATATTAGAAAAAATACAAACAGAACCTGAAAGTCGAAAAGACTGGATTTTAGAAAGATTGGCTAAAGCTACTGAAACTCATTCAAGGAATAAAAATTTTCAGGTTTGGCAATATGGAAATCATGCTGAGGAGATTTTCAGCTTACAATTTCTATGGGATAAATTAAACTATATTCATCTAAACCCAGTTCGTGCCGGAATTGTATCAAAAGCAAATCACTATATTTATTCTTCAGCAACAAATTATTCTGATGGTACAGGAATAATCAATTCAATTGAAATTGCAGAAAATCCAGTGATTAATGTAAATAGAAGTTCTGAATTTTGGAAATATAACCATTATGATGAAGAATAATGCACTCAAAGTCAGGAGACTTTGTAGCGGAAGACCTTGCGTAGCGAAAAGAAATCCTGAGTTTTTAAATATAACCATTATGATCATGTATAGTTACTCAAAGTCAGGAGACTTTGCGTAGCTTGAGGTTTTGTTTTAATTAAAAAGAATTTGGTACAATCTTCAGCGTCACATCTTAATATTCACCACAATTTTTTATCTTTACTCATCATAAACCTTCAAATAAGCTTAAAACCACAAATGGAACAAAAGATACATCAGGGAAGAAATGTAAAAAGATTCAGAGAAATGCTGGGCATCAAACAGGAAGCTTTGGCGCTCGATTTAGGTGATGACTGGAATCAGAAGAAAATTTCCTTATTGGAACAGAAAGAAACCATTGAGGATACGCTTCTTCAAAAGATTTCTGAGGTTTTAAAAATTCCTGTGGAAGCATTTCAAAATTTTGATGAAGAACAGGCTATCAATATTATCGCAAGCAACTTCCATGATAACGCTACAGGTGTAATTGTCAATAATTACAATCCTATTGATAAAATCATCCAACTTCATGAAGAAAAAATTGCACTTTATGAAAGAATGCTGAAAGAAAAGGATGATATGATGACCAGGCTTGAAGAATTAATTAAAAGGAAATAAAAAATCATTGAGATTGCTTCGCTGCGCTCGCAATGACAATGGCCGTACAAACTTCGCCATTTGCCGAAAAAACACATCGTTTAAGCTTCGCTGAGTGGAGCGCCTTTGCGAACATTGAAACAATTAGTAGTCGAAAATCCTCGCGACAATTGCGTTAAAGAGATTGCTTCGCTATGCTCGCAATGACTATAAAAACAAAAATCCCTCTCATTGCTGAAAGGGATTTTTTATAGTTATAACTAAGATTACATATAAGCTTCAATCGGCTCACAAGTACATACTAAGTTTCTGTCTCCGTAAGCTTCATCTACTCTTGATACAGAAGCGAAGAATTTGGGGTCTCTTACCCACTCTAACGGATAAGCTGCCTTTTCTCTGCTGTATGGTTTATCCCATGAATCAGAGATTACCAGCTGTTCTGTATGAGGAGCATTTTTCAATACGTTGTTGGTAGCATCTGCTTCACCGTTGGCAATTTCATCGATTTCTTTTTTGATAGAGATCAACGCTTCAGCAAAACGATCAATTTCAGCCTTGCTTTCAGATTCTGTAGGCTCAATCATTAATGTACCTGCAACCGGGAAAGAAACGGTAGGAGCATGGAAACCATAATCCATCAATCTCTTCGCCACATCAGCCACTTCAATTCCTAAAGACTTGAACTGACGGAAGTCTACGATACATTCGTGAGCTACTCTTCCGTTTTCGTTTGAATATAAAATCGGGAAATGCTCTGCTAATACTTCTTTCAGATAGTTAGCGTTAAGAATAGCATGGCCTGTAGCCTTTTTAAGACCTTCTGTTCCTAACATCTTGATGTAAGCGTAAGAAATATTAAGGATTAATCCTGAACCGTAAGGTGCAGCAGAAATACCTTCAATTGCTTCTTTAGAACCAATTCTGATATTCGCGTTAGAAGGAAGGAAAGGTACTAAGTGTTTAGCAACACAGATCGGACCTACTCCAGGACCTCCGCCTCCGTGAGGAATTGCGAAAGTTTTGTGAAGGTTAAGGTGGCAAACGTCTGCTCCGATGTTTCCAGGACTTGTAAATCCTACCTGAGCGTTCATGTTTGCACCATCCATATATACTTGTCCTCCGTGCTCATGGATAAGGTTGGTAATTTCTTTAATGTTGGCATCAAAGAATCCGTAAGTAGAAGGATAAGTGATCATTACAGCTGATAAGTTGGCTGAATGAAGTTCTGTTTTAGCTTTAAGATCTTCGAAGTCGATTTCACCGTTTTCAAGGTTTTTCACGACTACGATTTTCATTCCTGCCATAGCAGCAGAAGCCGGGTTGGTACCGTGTGCAGACTGAGGGATCAATACTACATTTCTGTGGTGGTCACCTCTTGAGATATGATATTGTCTGATCACCATTAATCCTGCGTATTCTCCCTGAGCTCCGGAGTTTGGCTGAAGAGAAGTTCCTGCAAAACCTGTAATTTCTGCTAAATCTTTCTCCAGTTCACGGATCATTTCCTGATATCCTTCAGCCTGGTTTACAGGTACAAATGGATGAACTGCTCCCCAGTTTTCCCATGAAAGTGGTAACATCTGAGTAGCTGCGTTAAGTTTCATGGTACAAGATCCTAAAGAAATCATTGAATGAGTCAATGATAGGTCTTTTCTCTCAAGACGCTTGATGTAACGCATCAATTCTGTTTCCGTGTGGTATTTGTTGAATACTGATTCTGTAAGAATTTCGTCTTTTCTTAAGTTTTCTTCAGGAATACTGTATCCTTCTTTTATTTCTAATTTGAAAGTCTGCTTGTCTTTGAACTGGGCGAAAGAAGCCATCAGATAGTTTAATTTCTCTAATGTTGTACTTTCGTTGATCGCAATACTTACTACACCTTCTGTGAAATAGTTTAAGTTTAATCTGTGATCAAGCATTAGTCTTACCAGTCTTGCTTTCTCATCTTCAGCCATAGTGATTTTCACAGTATCGAAGATTGGCTCTTCTACTACCTGATATCCTAATGCTTTAAGACCTCCTTTTAAAGCATTGGCTTTAAAGTGAATCTGATCAGCGATATAGTTTAATCCTTTTGGTCCGTGGTAAACCGCATACATACCTGCCATTACAGCCAAAAGAACCTGAGCCGTACAGATGTTTGAAGTGGCTTTCTCTCTTTTGATGTGCTGCTCTCTGGTCTGTAATGCCATTCTTAATGCACGTTTTCCGTACATATCCTGAGAAACCCCAATGATTCTTCCCGGAATATCTCTTTTATAATCTTCTCTACAAGCGAAGAAAGCTGCGTGAGGACCTCCGTACCCTAATGGAATACCAAATCTCTGCGTAGTTCCTACGGCACAGTCAGCACCCATTTCTGCAGGAGACTTTAGCTTAACCAAAGCCATCGGATCACAAGCAACCGCTACCTGAAGATCAAGTTTTTTATATTCTACAATATCTTCTGTATAGTCTAAAACGATTCCGTTTTTACCAGGATATTGTAATAAAACACCATAATAAGAACCATCAAACTGGTGTGTTTTATGATCTCCTACTACAATCTCAATTTCTAACCCTTCAGCTTTTGTTTTTAATACAGAAATGGTTTGTGGAAGAACAAGGTCAGAAATGAAGAACTTGTTAGCTCCGGCTTTTTTCTGGTCTTTAGATCTGTTGTTGAAGAACATATGCATTGCTTCAGCAGCAGCAGTAGATTCATCCAATAAAGATGCGTTTGCCAATGCGAAACCTGTAAGATCACATACTACAGTCTGGAAATTAAGAAGAGCTTCAAGTCTTCCCTGTGCAATTTCTGCCTGATATGGAGTATACGCAGTATACCAGCTAGGGTTTTCAAAAATATTTCTCTGGATTGCTGAAGGCAAAAGGGTATTGTGGTATCCGAATCCGATATAACTTGTATAATCAGTATTTTTAGATGCCAATTCTTTTGAGTGGTTCAACATTTCGTATTCAGAAAGTGGTTCCGAGATCTCAAGATCTTTCTCTAAACGGATAGAAGAAGGGATGGTCTGAGAAATTAACTCTTCAATACTAGAAACGCCAAGTTTCTCCAACATCGCCTGTTTATCGGCTTCATTAAGGGAAATGTGACGGCTCACAAACTGTTCTGTATTCATTTTTATTTATTAGATTTTGTTTGTAAAAAGATGGGTAAAATTACAATTTTTTGAATGATTTCACAAGAGTACCAGAGAGGTGATAATTCACACATCTATTTGTGATTTTTATCACAATTTGCATTTCGTAAATTATGATAAGGTTAGCATTAATTTCATCAATAATAACCATTATTCTATACATAATACACAAGGAAAACTATCAATTTCTATATAATTAAGTTCTTTGCGTATTATTAAATTAGTGTATATCATCAATAAATTTCACCCTTATTATTGAATCTATTAAACGAATTTTTTTAAAAATATAATGTGTTCAACATCTATTTTTATTCTTATACTGAAAGCTTCTGTCATTCAAATTTACTTCCATTAAAACTCTTTTAAATTAATTTGAAACTGCTATTCATCAGGTTGTAAGAATTTTATGAAATTTTATTAATTATATTTATTCTAAATTAATATATTTGCAACATGAATATGATTATCCCATTTAAAGTTCCGCCATTGGCACCTTACTCATTCAATACCGAAGAGATGTTCTGTGAAAAGAAATCATGCTGTAAAAAATTCAAGAAGGGAAAAAGATGTAAAAAATGCCCGGGAAGAAAGAAAATGGCATAAACGCAATTAGCTGAAGTTTTTTATCAGCATATAGATCGCAATTGCCAGAATAATAATTCCCCAGATCAGCATCATTATCTTAGGCTGACCTGACTTGTTTATTCTTGTTGCAGGCTGCGGCTTAAACATTTCTTCCACCGAACTTTTGAACTTTTCAGAATCGTTTTCAAAAACTTCTGTGATGGTAATTCCCTGAACAACCGTTTTGTGCAAAAGAGAATTGGTTGCATGCAGCAGAAGCTGGAATTTTCCGTCTTTAAATTCTGTGATCTTAAAGATCCTCTCTCCATACGGCTTTTCTAATCCGAAAGGCAATACTTTCACCACATCGGCATTACTCGTCTGCCAGTTGATGATAATCTCCTCTCCTTTTTTCGCATGAATTTTATTCGCTGTAAAAGTTTTGATGGCTGGCGGAATATTATACCTGAAACTTCGCTGATGGTTTTCTAAATTCTGATCATAAGTACGTCTCAGCGCGCGATCACTTAAGGTTTCATAAGCCTCCTGAATCTCACGGAAACGGTCCGCAAAAAAGTCATCATTGTCATTTTTATCGGGATGATATTTTAAGGACAGTTTACGATAGGCTTTTTTGACGTCTTCTTCTGAAGCATCCTGTGATATACCGAGAAAATAATAGTAATCTTTCATTGAGCAATACAAAAATAAGGATTTATTTTTCTTTGCGTTTGATGTTTACGGTAAAATTTTGTTGGAAGTATAGATCAAAAAGTCATTGCGAACTGCATGTGAAGCAATCTCAACATAGCTTATAATCCGTTGGTTGGAAAAACGCAAGGGCGCAAAGTTTTTTATAGCTGTCTGCATATTTTTAAGGCGCAAAGATTTTATCTCCGATAAAACTGTACTTCTCAACAAATACATGAATTGAATGAGTTCAACAGCCCCTTTGTCATTCCGAGCAAAGCAAGGAATCTCTACTTCATATTAAAGGTGTTTCCCGCAGATCTCGCAGATTACGCAGATCATTTCGTAGTAAATTCAATCATAAGAACTGAACAGTAATAGACCGACCGTAATTACTTACGGGAAATCCAATCCTTAGTGGGAGCAATCCACTCATTGAGTGCTTTGAAAAGAAAGCCATGATTCAATCCCGTATTAAGCTCTATTTCTTTAAAGTCTTTTAGGTGGGATCTGACGAACCGCTGTTCATACGACATTGGCACATGTCCGTCATCTGATCTCTCCGTAATGGAAAGAATCCTTCCATACAATCTGAAGTTTGTATCTTTTTCCAAAGAATCATCTTTAAAACTGGCTCCGATGAAGACAAACTTCAATTGCGGATTCTTTTCATAATAAGACACATATTGTGCAATATATCCTCCCTGCGAAGTTCCCACAACGGTAATCCTTCCGGCAGGAATACCCTTTTTCATCAGGCTGTCAATCTGCTTTTTTACTTTTTCAGCATATGCTGACGGATCTGTGTTCGCTTTTCTTTTCTCAGAAATAACAGTCGTATTTTTATCCTTTAGCTTATTGAGTATTGTCTCATATTCTGCAACACCATATTTCGGATGTTTTTCCTCAAAAGAATGGTCTTCCAAAAATTTATTATGTAAAAAGAAAATATATTGTTTTTGTTGTGACTTTTGGCCATATATGATGATTGAGAAAAACGAAAATAGCACAAAGAAAATATTCTTACACTTCAACATAACCGGAAATATCATTTAGTAATAGCAAATATAGCGTTAAAAAGTCTTCACAGGAAAGCACTTTAAATAAAATTCCGGCTCGGGAAGCTTCGCTTCCCGAGCCGGAATGTAACAATTTCAATTTAGTTTTACTTTTCTTATGCTTCACACATATTATCCTTTTTGCAGCATTTTGAATGAAATTCTTTTTTAAACTTCCCTTTCAGTTCCTGATAGTCTTCATCACTCATTTCCCTGATCTTATCTGCCAGTCCGAAAGGTGACTTTTCTTTGATTCCGTACTCATCAAAAATACCTTTGATAAATTTTCTTCTTTGTATTGCTTTTTTAGCGATTAAGGCTACACCTGCAACGGCTAATGCCCCAAGAGCCCCTTTTAATGCTGAATTTTTCATTTTTTCAAAATTTTAAATTTTCTACTTCTTGTTTTTTATAGAGACGAATGAATGCTGATTTTTACTTTACTACTTCTTTAAAAATTTCAGATTATTCGTTATTTCTGTTGAAGAATCCACCGGAGCATTTATTTCTCCAGACTTCTTTAAATTTTTCTCTTTCTTCAGGAGATAAACCTGCCATTTTTTCTCTCATCTTTCTTTCCTTGAAATCTCTCACCCCTTTACCAAAGTGGAAACCTCCAAAAAGAATTTTGCTTAAGATCAGTATTCCCATGGCCTGCCAGAAAGTAATTGTTTTTGCTCCTAAAATCTCCGGAAGAAGGCAGTTCCAAAGCATCATGACAATCCATGTAACGGCAGCTAAAATTAATGGCGGGCATAGCAATAAAAAAATCCAACCCTTTTTGTGTTTATGATTCATAATTTCTTTTTCTAACTTTTTAAATCTTCGTATAATTTTCTCAATCTGTTTCTTAAGTGCTTCACAGCATAGTTTTTTCTGCTGATGATGGTTTTGATGTTTTCTCCCTGTTCATCGGCGATCTCCTGGAGGGTTTTGTCGTTCAGTTCATTTTCTACGTAGACCAGCCTTTGTTTTTCGGGAAGTTCATCAAGCGCTTCAAACAGTTTTTTCCAGATCTCATCCTGAAACATCTTTACTTCAGGACCGGCGCTTTCATCCATCAAAAGGATATCCTTGATAGAAAAACTGCCGTCTTCATCTTCATATACGAAATCTTCAAGATTTTCTGTTTTCTTTTTCCGGTAACGGTCTGTGATTTTATTCGCCGTCACTCTGTACAGCCAGCCTCCAACGTTTACGATCTCAGAAAGATTCGTAAGGCTACTGAACTGATACCACACTTCCTGCAGAATATCTTCCGCATCCTCCGTGTTTTTCACTTTCGGACGAATATAAGACATCAGCTTCCCTCCGTAGTTGGAAACGGTTTGTGAGATGATGCTTTCTTTCTCCTTCTGTGGCATTGTTATTTTTTCGACAACCTCCATACTGATATGACGGTTAGCCTTTTGGTTTTACTTTAATAAATTTAAAATATTTTTCTTACAATTCAATTTTTCTTTTATCCATCAACATTTTACCTTCTCAATTATTCGGATTACTCATTACTCATTACTTATGTTTAAGGGAGCTTTTTCCCGCTATCCGCTCATACTCCTCACGCCAAATAACCCCACCCTATTACCCTCCGGCTCTTCCACACATGTTCCGGGGTAACCGCTGCTATCGGGGCTAAGTTGGTGAGTGATAATTGGTAATTGATGAATGATAAGATTGCACAGTAATGTTATTTTCTTGTTGGAAAACGCAAAGACGCAAAAGGTTTAACAACGATATGTTTTAAGGCGCAAAGATTTTATCTCCGATAAAATTGTACGGCTTTAAAAATGAAACGGATATTTCAAAGAAATATTTGTCATTCCGGGCGAAGCGAGGAATCCAAGCTCCGTATTAATAATAACGCATCTTATTAATTATGCAAATACCGATGAAAAACTGTTTAACTACCCGTGATTTGCAAAATAATAAATGATTATCGTTTGCTGAAAATCATTGATTTTCTTGCGCCTTAAAAACAATATAAAGATTAAAAAGCTTAGCGTCTTTGCGATTATCCAACCTATTAAAGCCTAATGAGATTGCCTAGCTTTGCTCTCAATGACATTCACCATAAAAAAAAACGGAAGACCTGAGTCCTCCGTTCAAATGCTATTTAATTAATAGTTTATTTATTAAAATTTTCAGCAAAGAATCCTAACATCGATTTATAAAGCTCAATTCTGTTCGGCTCTTTTCCAAATCCGTGTCCTTCATCGTATTTTACCAGATAAGGAACTTCAAATCCTTTGGCACGCATTGCTTTTACAATCTGATCAGATTCATTGATGTTAACCCTTGGGTCATTAGCTCCCTGTACTACGAATAAAGGTTTCTTAATCTTATCAATCTGAAACACAGGAGATACCTCTTTAGCAATTTTAGCTTCCTCAGGATTATCAAGATCGTACCAGATCTGTTTTACCATTTCTTTGTAGGGTTTCCAGTATTCCGGGAAAGAATCAAAGAAAGTAAAGATATTGGATACTCCTACATAATCCACTCCACAAGCATATAAATCAGGAGTTTTGATCAATCCCATCAATGTTGCATATCCTCCGTGGCTTCCTCCGTAAATGGCCACTTTATCTTTATCTACCCATCCCTGTTCAATGGCGTATTTTACTCCGTCTTCCACATCATCCATTGCTTTTCTTCCAATTTGCTTGTAACCCGCTTTCTGGAATGATTTTCCATATCCGCCGGAGATTCTGAAGTTAACCTGAAGGGTTGCATAACCTCTGCTGGCAAACAATTGTGTTTCCGGATTGAATCCCCAGCTGTCTCTGATTCCCTGAGGGCCGCCGTGAGGATTTACAATCAAAGGAACTTTTTTACCTTCAAGAGCCGCTTTTGGCAATGTAATATATCCATGGATTGTCAACCCGTCTCTGCTTTTAAATTCGATAGGTCTCATTTCAGCCATGTCTTCTTCCTTCAGCTGTGGCATCAGGTTGTACAGAAGCTTGGTCTGCTTGGTTTTGGTGTCGTATTCATAATAGGTTCCATACAGCTTATCACTTCCTACAACAACCAGAAGTTTATCATTATTATCATCAGAAGAAACAATTCCAAATTCCTTATCTCCAAACTGAGATTTTAACTTATCATGTATTTCCTTATAGAATTTACTCACCGGAACCGTTTCTCCCTTGGTTCCTTCATAGCTGATATAATCAAGCTCATAGTTCCTGTTTTTACCCGCTGTGCTTATTGAGCTTACATCATATACAGAATTGGAATAAATTTCTTTAATCACCGCATTCTTTTTAAGATCATACAGTACAATTCTCGCTTTATCGCTATCCAGATTGGTTACGACATACGCTTCATCTTTATTTTTAGAATTTTCATTAAACTCTATAATACTGAAGGTATCAGACCAGTCTGCAGATTTAATCAGATTGAATTTTGCGGTCTGCAGATCTTTATAATAGGTTTTTGTGGTTAATCCGTTTTCAAGGACGCTATAACCTCTCAGATTTCCGTCTTTATCAAAAAGATAATCGTCAATAGGGCTGTTGACATCTTTATTTTCATACAGCTGGGTCATTTCCCCGGTAACGAAATTGATTTTAAAAGGCTCAAAGATCTGCTTGTTGTTTTTATTCATGGTAACCACAACAAAATCCGTATCTTTTATAGGAATAATGGCCTGCACTTTTACTCCGTCAAATGGTGTTAAATCCTTTTGATTTCCTCCGTCTGTATCGGTAGCATACAGGTGGATATTTTCATTTCCGCCTCTATCTTGTGTATAGAAAAGGCGTTTTTTGTTCAGCCAGCCATAGTTTCTTATCAGATCATCTTTTTCTACAATAGCTTTGGTAATTTTTCCGGTGCTAAGATCTTTTACATAAACATGATTTTTTTTCTCCTGATCTTTTTCTTTATAGGAAAGATATTTCCCATCAGGAGAGATTTTAAAGGCTGAAGCTTTTGGTCTTGCAAAGTAATCTTCAACTTTGTATTTAAAATCTCCTTTGTCGTAGGAAATAAGCTTTTCAAGATTAGCCTTGGAAGATGGCAAAGTAGGATCTCCCGGCAGTTTGGCAGTAGAACTCTGTGCGTTGGTCATAATGGTGGATAGTACAATAAGGGCTGTACCGAAAATGTTGTGATTTAGATTCATAACTTCTGTTTTAAAGGTTAAAGTTATATAGGCATTTCATTTTTAGAGTAATAAAAACTCATGCTTTTCTACAATAAGACTCTTTACACCTATAAAATGTTACATTTTTATCTCATTTAATTAAAAAAATCCCGATTATATAAAAAAGACAGCCTTTACAGACTGTCTTTTTTAGTGTAAATAAATTCCGAAATACCAGGTCCAGACGATCAGAATAATCTGCATGGGAATCCTTTGAGTATAAAGATATTTCATTCCCGGCCCTGTGTAATCGGCTTTAAAAATATTAATCTTTTTTCTGGAAGAATTGATATTGGCTATAAAAACCAATACATAGAAAATAATGAGTAAAATTGCTGTTATCTCACGGATGGCCGGAATCATAAGCCCGATTCCTGCTGCAATCTCCAGAACTCCTGTACAATATACCAAAAACATCCTGGCAGGGATAAAATCAGGGATCATCATCGCCATTCCTTTTTGAAATTTAAAATGGGAAAAACCTGTAAATAGGATGAAAACAGCCATTCCCAGATTCCCTGAAAATATATAATCCGGCTTTCCCTGAAACAAAAAAGTCTCCAGCAAAGCCAGAATAAATGTTGCGAAAAGTATTACAAGTAATTTCATTTATAGATGGTAGATATTAGGTGGCAGGTAGCAGTATTCAGGATAAGATACCAACTCTAAACATTAAACTTTAAACGTTGAACTTCTTTACACTGAGCCAAGGCTCACTCCTTCCGCAAGACTTTTCACCACCATCAATCCTTTTGTGAAGCCTGTATTCATATGATCCTGCCACTGTTTTTCTACCTGAACTTCGGCATGAAGTTTCGTTTTTCCGTCAAAGTCTATCAGAAAATACTTCTCAAAGCTCCCGTTCCACTCCATGACCTCTTTGCTTTGGGTATCTTCATGCCCCTCTTTATCTACCATTCCAAGATGTTTGAACACAATATGATTGGGCTCGTCCATGCTGTCTATGGTTGAAACCATTCCTTCCCCCTGTGCATTCAGGAAATAGGTTTTTCCTCCTACTTTCCAGTCGGATTTCATAACAGATCCTGCTCCGAAATACTTGGTCCATTCACTATATGTTTCAGGATTCCATAGGATGTCCCACACTTTCTGCATAGGCGCATCAATTACTGTTTCGTATGATAAGGTTTCCATTTTTTATTTTTTTTAGGGTGGTCATTGCGAACAAAGCGAAGTAATCTCAGAGCTCGCAGATTTTTCTTTAATTCTAACTCAATTATTTACAGCTGATTTTCTGAAAGATGTTTAACGAGTGACATCGCTTTTGGAAACTTCTCTTCAAAAAATTCTTTAAATTCTGCCGGTGTCTGAATTTCTGTTTTCAGTAAAGTGCCTTCTTCGTTCTCCTCAAGAAAGTAAGCCTCTGTAGCTTCACCCCAGTCCTGAGGAACTTCAATGCCTTCATAAATTTCTCCAAGGTGCAAAAATTTTATTTCCTCGTTGGGAATCATTTTTTCCACCCTGCTGTACATTCCGTTGTTTTTCGGATCAAGAAATTTGACAATATTATTTTCTTCAAGCGTTCCTTCATAAAAAGAACCTTCTGTAAATGCTGTTGTCCATTGTCTGTAGGTAATATCACCCCAAAGGACACTCCATACTTTTTCAGGTTCAGCATTGATCTCTATTTCATATGATAATTTTTCCATATATTTTTTAAGGGATTAGGTGATGGATAATAGGTTGCAGGTGACTGCGTTGGTGGGTGAGTTTGAGAGTCAGAGAGTAAGAGTGTTATTTTGGGACCGCTTCTAGCTTCTGGCCTCTGGCTTCTCATTCTATCCTCCGACAAAATCACCACCATTGATATGAATAATTTCTCCTGTAATATAACTTGCATCCTTTGAGGCAAGAAAAACATAAGCTGGTGCTACTTCAGAAGGTTGTCCCGCACGTTTCAGCGGAGTGTCTTTTCCAAAGGTGGAAAGGTCATCAAAAGCTTCTTTAACCAATGGAGTCCATATAGGTCCTGGTGCAATTCCGTTTACCAGAATTTCTTTTTCTGCAAGATTATCGGCAAGAGACCGGATAAAAGACAAAACAGCACCTTTTGTTGCCGCATAATCTAACAAGTGGTCACTTCCGCGGTACGCTGTAACAGAGGTTGTACAAATGATTCGTCCTCCTTTTGGTATCATAGGAAGAAAATTTCTGGTGAATGAAATCATGGAAATAATATTGGTATCAAACGTTTCCTGAATCTGTTCATCAGAGATTTTTTCCAGACTGCTTTTTGAAGTATGAATTCCTGCATTATTAACAAGAATATCAATATTCTTCCACTCTGTTTTAATCTTGTCTGCGCATTTGGTTCTGAATGCTTTCCGGGTAAGATCTCCTTTGATCAGAAGACACTTCTGCCCTTCTTTTTCCACCAGTCTTTTGGTTTCGTTAGCATCATCGTCACTTTCTTTATAGATAATGGCGACATCTGCTCCTTCTCTGGCAAAATGAACGGCCACCGCCTGTCCTATGCCGCTGTCTCCTCCGGAAATAACAGCTTTTTTACCCTGCAGCTTCCGGCTTCCCTGATAATCGTTCCTGATAATTTCCGGAAACACCCCGTCTTTAGGGACTTTTGACTTAGAGTCTGATTTGTTCTGTGTTTTCATATGCAAATCTTTTTTCTAAATCACATCAAACAATACGCCGAAAATATTTAAGAATTATAAGCGTCTTCCAGATCCTGAATAATAATTTTCTGCATTTTCATCATCGCCTGAACAACTTTATAGGCTTTTTCCTGGTTAGAATCATTCATCAGCTGGATGAGTCTCTTAGGAACAATCTGCCAGCTTAATCCGTATTTATCTTTCAGCCAGCCGCACATACTTTCTCTGCCACCGCCAGCAGTGAGTGTATTCCAATATTTGTCGGTTTGCTCCTGATCATCTGTCATTACCACTAATGATATTCCTTCATTGAAGTCAAACTGGTGATCATAGGAATTATCCATACAGAATACGCTGTAATTATCGATTGTAAAATGAGCATGCTGAACATTTTCTGCCGGTTCCGGAATGTTATGTCCTTCGCTCCCTGCTCCGTAGGTCAATATATTTCCGATGCTTGAATTGGGAAAAGTTTTCGTGTAAAGTTCCATTGCTTCTTTGGCTTTTCCGTTATTCTGATGGATAAACATCAAGGTAGGAATTATTTTCTGATCGCTTGCTTTTTCTCCCAGAAACAACTGCCATGTTACACCATATTTATCTTGAACCCATCCATATTTCGGGCTCCATGAGTAAGATCCCAGTTCCATCAAAGCTATTCCGCCATCCAGTAACTGATCCCAGTATTTTTGAACCTCATCTTCTGTTTCACAGATGACCATGAAAGAGATAGAAGCATTTTTTTTGAATTGAGGACCTCCATTCAGAAGCATGATTCTTTGTCCAAACAAATCAATATTCATGACAACAGGAGTATCTGCAGTGATTTCGCCTCCGAAAACCTTACAATAAAATTCTGCTGACTGCTTAGCGTCTCCATCATACCAGAGACATGGGAAAATATCGTTATTCATAATTTTAATTTTTAATAAAGGTGGTGTAATTTAATTCTCTATACAGCAAAACAGATCTTATGCCTTTGCTTTTAAACGGTACCAATCCGTTTTACTGCAATGACACTGCAAAATTTTTCAGTTGTATATATATATTATGCTTCTTTAAAGCAGACCTGATTTTCTTTCATGTAATTCTTCAGTTTCATCATTGCATTTTTACCGAAACCATGCAGCTGCATGATTTCTTTTTCGGAGTAATCTGAAAGTTTTTCCAAAGAATTTATTTTTTCTTTTTCTAAGGCTCTTCTTGCCGGTATTGCAATAACTCCGTGAAGGAATTGCTCTGTAGAGTCATAATTAAAAGCATACATAGAGTTTAAACTCTTTGACATGATAACTAGATTGATCATGGCTACAAAAAAATATTGTTAATGATTCTCAACATATTTGTGGAAGTTGTTGAGAATAGCATACCAGCCATCCCGCTGCATTTCCACAGAATTTTGTTTTTCCGGATCGAAAATTTCAATCACCTTTGTTGTATTCTCATCTATTTTATCGAAAACAACTTCCACTTTTCGTCCGTCCTCCAGGTGATACTTAATGATCTCATGAGGAATTATTTCATCATATACGCCTTCAAAATCAAATCCGAAGCTTTTGTCTTTCGCTTCCATTCTGTTTTTGAATTTGCCTCCTACGACAAGGTTATTTTCAGAACTAGGACAGTGCCAGGTCTCGTGGGCGAAATTCCATTTCGTAATGTGCTTGGGTTCATTGAAATAATTCCAAACCTTCTCCACCGGTGCTAAAATTGTGATGTCTATTTTAATTGGATCCATAGTTCTATATTTTTAAAAGTTTAAATAAAGAGCTGCCCAAAAATGAGCATCTCTTTATTATCATTAGTTAAATATAAGATTATTTTGCAGATTCTTCGTTATAGTTCACCATCCAATGAACACCATACTTATCCTGAAAACATCCGAAGTAGTCTCCCCAGAACTGATCTTCAATTGGCATTTCCACGTTTCCGCCATCAGAAAGTTCTTTAAAAATCCTGTCTGCTTCGCTTTTTGAATCAGGGAAAATAGACACATAATTATTATTTCCTACGGTAAGAGTCTGCCCGAATGCCGGTACAATATCGGATGCCATTAACAGGTCTCCGCCTACAGGCAGAGCGATGTGCATTACCCTGTTTTTTTCTTCTTCTGACAGATTTTCGGTACCGGGAGCATTGCCCATTTTATGAATTCCACCAACGAATTCACCACCGAAAACACTTTTGTAAAAATTGAACGCTTCTTCAGCTGTTCCATCAAAATTCAGATACGGATTTAACTTAGCCATGATTTTTAATTTTAAAGTTATTATTATAAAATATTGTTTCTACTGTTGATCCATTAAGGATTAATTAATTTACTATGAATAAAAAACGCTTAATGGTTTAAAAATTTTTCTACTTCTCTGACGGTAAAGTCTATTAAGTTGGTATCAATACTTCCATCAAAGTCCGGCATCATATAAGTACCATGAGTTGCGGGAAGTATCAGTAACCGGGAGCCTTTCACCAACCGCCACATTTCGGTAGTATGTTCCGGCTTCATCACATCCTGATCGCCGCTGATAAATAATGCAGGTGATTTGATCGACCTCAGCACTTCATCATTCCAGTCCTGAAAAGTCTGCATCCTTGTACAATCTTTCTCAAAAAGGTTTTCAAGCTTTGAAAAATCAGGATTGAGGCTTAAGAAATTAATTTTAAAGGGTTCCGGCATTGAGTCAAAAGTTGCTTCCTGCATTCCTTCAAAAAAACCGTCTATCATTCCGCTTCTTTTGTAGAAAGCTGAGGCAACAACCAGTTTTTCAACAATGCCCGGATGTCGGTGGCCAATCTGCATCACCGTACTTCCTCCATTACTGAATCCCCAGAATGAAGCTTTTTCAATGTTGAGTTCTGCCAAAAGTCCTGCAACATCGTCTGCGTCCTGCTCAAAGGTTTCCGGCATATCGCGGTGCTCACTTCTGCCATGATTTTGTAAATCGATTCCTATCAGCTGGAATTTACCTTCAAGCCTTGCGATGACTTCTTTAAAATCATAAAGTATAGAAGAGCCTCCGCCATGAATTAAAACCACGGGCTTTCCCGATCCGTAGATTTCATAGTACAATTGGATTCCGTTGACTTTTTTATAGCCTTTTTCTACTGGATTCATTATTAATATTTAATATTTTCGTCCACATCATATTTCATTCCCGGGTAATCCAAAATTCTGCGCATGAGACCTATCTGCCCGCAGAGATAGTCTTCACGGCCGATGCACATTCCGACAAAATTTAGTTTTGTTTCTTTAATGAAAGGGATGTTCATTCCTATTTCAAATATTTCATCCAGCTCTTCATCGGTTACTTCCTGAAGTTTTTGAAAGACTTTGGCTGAAATTGTATGAAAGTTTTCTTTCAGTTCAGCAAGGGTTGGATATTTAAAACTTTCATCCAGTGCTTTTCCCTGGAAAAACAAATCATTGCAAGGGTCTTCTCCGTGAAGCCCAAGTACTGAACCTAATCCGTAGCGCATGTTGACAAAGTTTCCTGCCATCCATACGATATGATTGGTTTTATTTTCAATTCTTTTCAAGGCGTCTTCTTCCGAAATGCCGTCCAAAACGTTCATAAAGCTTTGGGAATGCATTCTGTAAGCCGGAATAACGAGCTCCATTTTTTTTGCTTTTGGTGTGTTCATTTTTAATCAGAGATTAGAAGTTAGAAATTATAGGTTAGTAGGTTGGAGAAACGCAAAGGCGCTAAGAATTTTACAAACTATGCTTTTTTAAGTCGCAAGGATTTTATCTGCGATAAAATTGTACTTTTCTAAAAATAGTCTGGAAACTTTGACGGTTCACTTGTCATTCCGAGCAGAGCAAGAATTTATTTTATTGCACCCGGTTTTCCTAAAATTCTACGGAGGTAACCCAGCTGCCCGCTGTGATAGATTTCATGAAGGCTTAAGGTTGATATATCTTTAACCATTTCAGGTTTAAAACTCTCAAGCGTGCTGAGCTTTGCTTCCAGCTTATCCTGGGATTGTTTTAAATAGGATTTTAATTCTTCAAAACTGATCAATTCATCTTTCCTGTCCAGAGGAATTTCTCCTCTGTTATAAAAGGAAAATTTTTCATTGTCCCAGACAGATTCTTCTCCTAAAATATTCAGTAATGGATTTCTGATGTAAATTAAATGTCCAAGGATCCAGTTCATACAATTGGCTTCACCATTGGTGAAAAATCAAAGATTCTTCATGGGTAATACCATCGATATTCATCGTAATCACAAAATAGTTATTGGTTACCTGATTTTTTATGATTTCTATATCGTTTGATTGTGTTTCCATATGATATATTTTGTGGTGTTATGGATTATTCTGCAGGGATCTGAGAGGCATCACCATGCACAACTTCCCACTGATGGCCGTTGATATCAGCAAAACTGCTTTGATACATCCATCCGTAATCTACAGGCTCACTGTATTTTGACCCTCCGTTTTCAATGGCTGTTTTTACCATACCGTCTACTTCTTCCCGGCTGTTGACTCCGATAGCAAGAAGTACCTGAGTAGTATCTCCTTTCGCAAAAGGCCTGTTGGTAAAGGTTTGGAAAAATTCTTCTTTAAGAAACATAGTGTAGATATGATTTTCTTTCATGACTACGCATATTGCTTTCTCATCTGAAAACTGTTCATTAATAGAAAAGCCAAGCTTCGTCCAGAATTCTCTGGTTTTTTGAACGTCTTTTACAGGTAAATTGACGTAAATATCGGTAATATTCATTTTGTAAATTTTAGTGGTGATTGTTATCCAAAATTACCGGGATTCGGTAAGAATGCGCTTGCCATAGGGCAAGATTTATTTTTTATTTGGATTAATTTATTCAGCAGGCATTTGAGACATATCTGCAAAAGTAATATTCCAGCCATGCCCATCCGGATCCCAGAAGGAGTTCTGATACATCCATCCGTAATCCTGAGGTTCTTCATGCTGCCGTGCACCGTTCTCTACAGCAGTGTTTACTATTTTATCTACTTCTTCACGGCTGTTCAAACCTACCGCTACAAGAACCTGACTGATATTTTCTTTGGCAACAGGTTTATTGGTGAAGGTCATAAAATAATCTTCCTGGAGAAACATCACATAGATGGTATCATTCAAAACAACGCAGGTTGCTTTATCATCAGAGAATTGTTCATTGATAGAAAAACCTACCTTAGTCCAGAATTCTTTGGTTTTCTGTACATCTTTTACCGGAAGGTTGACATAAATTTGATTGACTTTCATTTTTCGTAATTTTAGTGTTAATCTGTAATCCAAAATTACCGAGGTGCAATGAAAATCTACTTGTCATACGGCAAGATTTAATTTTTCTTGGGATGAGAAACGATTTCCTTACGGATACGACTGAGAGAAGTGTCTGTAACTCCAAGATAGGAAGCAATTTGTTTCAAGGGTGCCCATTGTACGACTTTAGATTTCTGCTCCAGCAGATTCAGGTATCTTCTGGTGGCAGAAAGGGTAAACATTTCTACAGATCTTTGTTTGTAAGCAAAAAGTTCCTGAGACATCCATGATCTTCCCCATTCCCTGAGGTTTGGGATTTTATGGAACAACTCCTGGAATGTATCATAATCCAGCCTCCAGCACTCGCAGTCTGTGATACAAACGATATTTTCCTGAGAGGGAACCCGCTGAAACATTGACAACACCTCAATGATAACTTCATTTTCTACAAAAAAGTGGGTGGTTACTTCATTTCCGTTGAAATCATTCACATAGGAACGCGCCAATCCGCTTTCAAGAATATAATATTCATTGGCCGTTTTTCCTTCCTCAAGAATGAAATCACCTTTCTGGAAAGATTTTTTTTCATGAGCCTGAAATATTTCAGAAAGCTCTTCGGGGAAAAAGAAAGGGAAATCATAGCAGATTTCTAGGGCTTTATTGGTCATTGGTGTCAATTTTTTTAAGTCTTTAAAAGTAAAATTTTTAATTGAATTAAAAGCAAGAAACATTAAACAAAGAATGTAACACCTTTATAAAAAGCCATGTACTACACTATAACAAATATTATTTTAAAACCTACGATGTTAAACAGCCATTTAAACCACCCCGTCAAAAATTCTTTGAATTTTCGCCACCCCTCCGGAGGATGGGAATGACTATCTGCCGATACAGTAATGGTAAGTTTTTTACAGGAAATATTTTTTAAAACAGGGAAAGCTGTATTGATTTGGGAGCATTGGGTTTCTGGGCATCGCCAAATACCGTTTTTCCGCCAAAACGCCAGGAATTCTGTCTTTCTTCTTCAATCACCTGCTGAATATCAAAATCCGGAGTGAAATCTTTTTCTGCTTTTGCTATGATCTGATGAAGTTTATTTAAAGAATTCAGCTTATCAGAATTTCCAAGTTTGGATTTTTCAATCCCTTTTCTCAGAATGCTGATACTTTCGTCATACGTATTGATCGGCACCGGGAAAGGGTGTCCGTCTTTACCACCATGAGCAAAGGAAAACCTTGCCGGATCTGCAAATCTTGACGGCGCTCCGTGAATTACTTCACTGACCAGAGCCAATGACTGCATGGTTCTTGGTCCTACTCCTTCCAGCATCAGCAGGTCTTCAAAATTCTGTGGCTGCTGTTCTCTGGTAACATACAGCAGTGCTCCGAGACGTTTCAGATCAACATCAGAAGCCTGCACATCATGATGGGCAGGAAGAATCAGTCTTGCAAAATCTTTCATCACTTCTGCAGAATCGGTGTGGGAAATATCCAGAATTCCTTTCCTGTTCTCTGAGGCTTCAGTATCGGTAAGGTTAAGAATTCTTCCTCTTGAAATCCCATTGATTCCTGTGTGGGGCTGTTCTACAAAAGAGGTAATGTTTTCCGAGTGCCAGTGATAACGTCTTGCTGTTCCGTCTGATTCATGCATTCCCTGCTGAATGACGCTCCAGTTTCCATTGTCTGAAAGAATGAAATTGTGCAGATACAACTGATAGCCATCCTGAATAGCCGTATTATCTACTTTTGCAGAAAGCTTGCTGGCTCTTACCAGTTCTGTTCCGTTCAATCCGGTTTTATCTGCAATTTTAATGAGCTCTGATGGAGTTTCGCGGGAAAATTTCCCTTTTCCGCCACAGATATAAAGTCCCAGCGATTGAGAATTTGGGTTAACAGAACGTTTTAAAGCTCCCATAACGGAAGTGGTAATCCCTGAAGAATGCCAATCCATTCCCATCACCGCTCCAAAGCTCTGGAACCAGAATGGATCTGCCAGACGGCGTAAGACCTCGTCTTTACCGTAATCCATGAGAATGACTTCAATAATCGAAAGCCCCAGAACAGACATGCGTTCATACAGCCATGGCGGTACTTTGCCATAGTGAAGAGGTAAATCTGCTGTTCCTGATCGTTTCATTCTAAGATTAAAGTGTAAAGGTAAGTTTTATTCACCTTATTATTTAATGATCCGGATCATTATTAATAATCAACTACGGTAAAACATACGGATTCATAAAACCGTTTTTATTGGTGAGAAAGTATATTGATCAGCTTATTAAATGGATCTATAACGAAAAATCTTCGGACTCCCCATTCTTCATGGGTAAGTTCATAAGTGATTTCAAAGCCTGCATTTTTCATTTTATCATAGATTTCATCCACATTATCCACTTCAATTGACAGGTCAGGAACTTCTGTATTATTTCCTCCCTGTTCAGCAAAGCTGATCTGAACTTTGGCTCCTTCCTCATTACCCAATGTTTTAATCCAACCGTGATCCATCAGAATATCCAGCTCAAGAATGTCCTGATAAAATTGTTCTGCTTTAGAGAGATCATCTGTTTTAATATTGGCTACGATTCTTTTTACCATGTTCAAATTTTTTAATAAAAAAGCCTTGTGAAATTACATAAAATTCACAAGGCTTAATCAGGTATTGAATTGAATCTTGATTAAATGGAAGCCGCAGCTTCTAAAATCAGTTGAGTCACTTCTTCAGGATGTGAGGCCAGTGAGGCATGTCCTGCATCCAACGAAATTATTTTCTCGGGTTCAAGCCGCTCTGCCATTTCTTTTTCGGTTTCTGCCGGGATCATACGATCCTGCAAAGAGATCTGGTACCAGCTTGGAATTGTCTTCCATGCCGGTTCACCCGCTACGTCTCCAAAACACTGACTGTGAATAGGTTTTTGTGACAATGACATCACCAAAGCTTTGTCATCATCTAAATCCTGGCAGAAAGCAGATTTAAATTCATCATATTTGATCCATAAAAAGCCTTTGTTATCCGGATAAATGCTTGCTCCACCCGGCGATTCTCTTCTTCCTAACAGAGATCCCAGACTGTCTCCTGCATCTGGTGCGAAAGCCGCAATATAAACCAGTCCTGCCACTTTATCATGATGTCCTGCTCCTGAGATAACGGCACCGCCATAGGAATGTCCTACTAAAAGCACTTTTCCTTCCTGAGCATCAATAAGGTCTGTGGTTTTATTAATATCATCCTGCAGAGAAGTTAATGGGTTCTGAACACTTCTTACTTTATATCCTGCTTTTGTCAATGAAGGGATAATGTACTGCCAATGTGACCCGTCTCCCCAAGCTCCGTGTACCAAAATAATGGTTAAATCTTTTTGTTCCATAATGATTGTGTTAAATTTGATATGGTAAAGCTACGGCTTAGAATATGAGCAGACGTTAACTTAAGTTAATTTACAATCCGGCTTCTTATTCTGCTGAGTGACTGTTCGGTTACACCCAAATAACTGGCAATATGTTTCTGGGCTATTTTCTGAAAGAGCGCAGGCTGTTTTTTGAGCAAATTGAGATATCTGTTTTCAGGGGAATAGCACAGTAGGTCATCAATCCGTTTTTTGGCATCCAGATAAATTTTTTCGCTCATTACTCTTCCGAACTCCTGCCAGTAAGCCTCTTTTTTGTATAAATTCCGAAGGTGATCTTTACTCAACAGCAGAATTTCACAGTTTTCCAATGCCTGGATATTCATATTGGATACAGTATCACAAAGAATGCTTTCATAATCGGTGAAAAATTCATTTTCAAAATAAAATGCAAAATTGATTTCGCGCCCCTGATCATTGATATAAAAACATCTGATGGTTCCTTTTTTTATAAACCCCAGATATTTGCATTTATCCCCCTGTTTCAGGAAAAAATCAGATTTTAAAAGCCTTGTATCATGAAGCAAAGCATAGAATTCTTCAAAATGATCTGAATCTACCTGGAAAATTTCTCCATATTTCTGATAATTATTTGACGTCATTTGGTGTTATTTGATTGGTTTTTATATTCAAAAAAGCCTTGCAAAATCATATTCACAAGGCTTTTCTACAAAAATTATTTTATTATTTCAATGCTGCAAGAGCGGCATCGTAATTAGGTTCATTAGCAATTTCAGGAACCTGCTCAGTATATACTACTTTGTTGTTTTCGTCTGTAACGATCACTGCTCGGCTCAGTAATCCTTTCATAGGAGAATCTACGATGGTCACTTCATAATCGTCTCCGAAGCTGCTTCTGAAATCTGAAAGTGTTTCTACATTATTCAATCCTTCTGCTGCACAGAATCTTCCTAATGCAAATGGAAGGTCTTTAGAAACATTGATGATCACTGTATTATCAAGCTTTGAAGCTTCCTCATTGAATTTTCTGGAAGAAGCGGCACAGGTAGGGGTATCAATACTTGGGAAAATATTGAATACTTTTTTCTTTCCGTCAAAATTTTGAAGTGTTTTCACATTTAATCCTGAATCTACCAATGCAAAATCTTTTACTGTGGTTCCTACTGATGGTAATGCTCCTATTGTGTGTACTTCGTTTCCTTTTAAAGTGATTGTCGTTGACATAATATTTATTTTTTTATTTTTTCAAATGTAATCAAAAAAGAAAATTTTTCCGGTTTTATTATGGTTAAATTAATCTTAAAGTGAGAATAAAAAACATCTTATTGATTATCAGTTTTATCAGACATAATTACTATATAGCTGCAGCCTTGAAAAAGCCTGATTTTAAGGACAAAAAGTTCAGCCTCTGAACATTATAAAATTATTTCTAAAATAAATGTAACCGGAAGGTGAACATAAATTAAGCAGATATCAATATAAAGAGTCAAAAGCCTCTTTTTTTTATGGAAATATCTTAAATAAAACAATGATATTTACTAAATTTGTGGGACTTAAAATTTCAAATAAAAAATAACAGTATAATGTCAGAAAAATCAAAAATCTATTACACACTTACTGATGAAGCTCCAATGCTGGCTACTCACTCGTTTTTACCTATCGTAAAAGCTTTTACAAAATCAGCAGATATCGAAATCGCAGTACCGGACATTTCTTTGGCAGGAAGAATTTTAGCCAACTTCCCTGAGTTTTTGAAAGACGACCAAAAGATCGGTGATGCTTTGGCAGAACTTGGAGAATTGGCAACAAAACCTGAAGCCAACATCATTAAGTTACCGAACATTTCTGCTTCTGTACCTCAATTGGATGCAGCGATTGCTGAATTACAAGGTAAAGGTTTCGCAGTTCCAAACTATCCTGCAGAACCTAAAAATGACGAAGAAAAAGCGATCAAAGCTAAATATGCCAAGGTATTAGGAAGTGCTGTAAACCCTGTATTAAGAGAAGGAAACTCTGACAGACGTGCTCCAAAAGCTGTTAAAAACTATGCAAAAGCTAATCCTCACAGAATGGGTGATTGGGCATCTGACAGCAAAACTGATGTGGCTCACATGAACAATGGTGATTTCTATGGTACAGAAACTTCTACAACTTTAGAAAACGCTACAAAATACAGAATCGTATTCAAAGGTAACGATGGTTCTGAATCTGTTTTAAAAGACTACGCAGGTCTTCAGGCTGGTGAAGTAATTGATTCTTCTGTTATGAACTTAAAGGCATTGAAAGCATTCGTTCAGGAAGCAATCGAAGAAGCTAAAAACAGAAATGTACTTCTTTCTGCTCACCTTAAAGCAACGATGATGAAAATCTCTGACCCTATCATTTTCGGGGCTATTGTTGAAACTTTCTTCAAAGAAGTATTCACTAAATATGCTGAGGCATTCAAATCTTTAGATATTAATCCAAACAACGGTCTTGCTGATCTTTTCGAAAAAATCAAAGGAAATGCTCAGGAAGCTGACATCAAAGCTGATATTGAAAAAGCTCTTGCTGAAGGACCTAGAGTGGCTATGGTAAACTCTGATAAAGGAATTACCAACTTCCACGTACCTTCAGATATCATCGTTGATGCTTCTATGGCTGCTCTTGTAAGAGGCGGAGGTAAAATGTGGAACAAAGACGGAAATGAAGAAGATACCGTTTGTATCATTCCGGACCGTTCTTATGCAGGTTTCTACCAGTCTGTGATTGACGATATGAAAGCGCACGGAAAATTGGACCCTACCACAATGGGATCTGTTCCAAACGTAGGTTTAATGGCTCAGAAAGCTGAAGAATATGGTTCTCACGATAAAACTTTCCAATTAGTTGCAGACGGAACTGTAGAAGTTCAGGATGAAGCCGGAAACGTTCTTCTTTCTCAGAAAGTAGAAAAAGATGATATCTTCAGAATGTGTCAGACTAAAGATGCTCCTATCCAGGACTGGGTAAAATTAGCGGTAAACAGATCAAGATTATCTGATACTCCTGCTATCTTCTGGTTAGACAAAGGAAGAGCTCACGACAGAGAAATCATCAAAAAAGTAGAGAAATATCTTGCTGATCACGATACTACAGGTCTTGACATCAGAATCCTTGATGTAAAAGACGCTATGACTGAAACGTTGAAGAGAGCAAGAGAAGGTAAAGATACAATCTCAGTTTCCGGAAACGTATTGAGAGATTATTTAACAGACCTTTTCCCAATCCTTGAGCTTGGTACTTCTGCAAAAATGCTTTCTATTGTACCATTGATGAACGGTGGTGGTTTATTTGAAACTGGTGCCGGAGGTTCTGCTCCAAAACATATTGAGCAGTTCCTGGAAGAAGGATACCTAAGATGGGATTCTCTGGGTGAATTCTTAGCACTTCAGGCTTCTTTAGAGCATCTTGCACAAACTCAGGGAAATACAAAATCTCAGGTTTTAGCTGATGCATTGGATGAAGCTAACGCTAAATTCTTAGCTACAGATAAATCTCCTGCAAGAAAAGTAGGTCAGATAGACAACAGAGGTTCTCACTTCTATCTAGCAATGTATTGGGCTGAAGCGTTGGCGAACCAGACTGCTGATGCTGAACTTGCTGCTCAGTTTGCTCCTGTTGCTCAGGCAATGCAGGAAAATGAAGAAGTAATCAATGCTGAATTAATTGGTGCTCAGGGTAAACCTCAGAACATTGAAGGTTACTACAAAGCTGATACGTATAAAACATATGCAGCCATGAGACCTAGCACTGTTTTAAATGAAATTATTGACGGAATTTAATTGTTCCTTTTGATATAAATGAAAGCTCCTTTTTTAAGGAGCTTTTTTTGTAACCACCCCGTTAAAAAATATCGGTACAACCACCCCGTCAAAAATTCAAAAAATTTTTGCCACCCCTCCAGAGGACTATCGTGTGGACACAATTATTCCTAGTTTTATACATTTATTGTTATTTAGTATTATGACAAGAAATTTCAGGGAATTAGCCGATAAACGTTTACTTAAA
>NZ_SCNC01000032.1:0-53323 GCF_005503635.1 Chryseobacterium sp. 2VB | reverse complement strand
CAAATTAAAATGAAAACCTATAAAAACAAAAACCAAAGCAATAGTAAAATTACTCTGGTTTAATTATTTATTTTTGTACTATAATCTGTATCAGTTTTTCAGGACTAGTCAATTGAAATAATTAAAATTTTAATTTCTTCGTAATTACTTTTCCGTCTTCCAGTACTGCTGTAGCCGTGATGATTATATTTTTCTGGTCAACAGGATATTTGAATTCTGAAGATTTAATATCATTTTTTCTCATCAGTAATCTTCCTGCAGCATCATAAATATGTACCGAGGAGATTTTCACATTACTTCTTACAGATACTGAATTTTCATCTTTAAAAATAACAGGTGCATTTTTCAATCCTGCATTTTCTATTGCTAATACATTCTGAGGTTCAATGATGACGGAGTAATCTTCCACCTGTCCGTACTTTGGAGTAAAGCATGCCGTTACTGCTGTTCCGTTGTATTCTCCAATGACCCTCATTCTTAAAGGAGTATTGGTTATTGCACCTGCAGGAGGAGTTACCTGTGCTGTAGCCAATGAACCATTGCTTATTCCACTTTGATTAAGAACCAGCTCTGTAGATTCATCGAATTGACCGTCATTATTATAATCAATATATGCTTTGATAATGTGAGGGTTGTTTGTTCCCGGAGCTACAGTAAGTGTGGTGGCGGCATTTTGTGGAATATTGGTTTTTGAAATCCCCAAACAGTAAGTACCGGTAAAGTTTTCATAAAAATTATTGGTTGCCTGCTTATAATTAGTTGAATAATTATTAATACTTCCAAACTTTACCAAAGTAATTCCTACATTGTAATTACCCGGATTTGTAATGGTTGCGGGAGCACATGCATTGGTTAATGTTACATTGTTATTAATAGTAGTTGGAAATCCAACCGGTGAGTTGATCAGCGATTGTCTGTATTGTAAAAGCTGTGCTGTAGCTCTGTTGGTCTGTCCTTGTGTAAATAAATCTCTGAAACAGTAGGTATAAGCCATCACATTTCTCTCACCACCATTGTATAATTGGGTGGTACAAGGATTGATCTGTCCGGTTTGACATGTGTGAGGAACTGACGAATGATAAAGACTTTTCATAGGCTCAGTATCACAAACAAGATCTCCTTCTAAAGTACAGTCATTGTTGACAGGGCAGTCTCCTGTAGTTTCATTGTATCCCTCATGCGTATGTCGGAGTCCCAAAGCGTGTCCGAATTCATGCCCTAAAGTCTGAGCATTAACAGCGGATGCACTTGCTGCCATAAAAGCATAATCTTTGCTTCCTCCCGGATAATAAGCGAAGCCATTTAATCCTCCGGAGTTGGATGTTAATTTTTTAACAACATAGATATTATAATATTTAGAAGTATCCCACATTCCCATTGCAGTAATCTCAGAAGCAGTTACGGCATTGGTTGTATTGTCATTATTTACACCGCCGCTTACATATTTGGGAAGACCTGAAGCATTGATTCTATTGATCCCGTTAGTTACATTACAGTTTGGATCCTTGGTTGCAAAAACAAATTTGACAGGCAGTATTGCACTTGTTCCTGACATTCCGCTGGTGGAACTTCCTGCAAAAACACCATTGGTATAGTTTATCCATGCAATGATGTCTGCGTCAGACTTATTATTAGCAGTTCCTATAGCACTTCCGTCTCCTACAACGTGTACAACAATAGGGATTTCGTATACCTGATTGTTGAGCTTAGACGTAAATTTGCCACTTTTGATCATTTTTGACAATTCCAGGTTGAAAGCATCGTCACGCGCTTTCTCTTCAGGATACCTTTCATAATATTTTTTCATTAATTCATCGGTTCCGCATTCCTGAAATTCCAAATGTTGTGAATAAAAATTTGAGCAGAATGTGCCTGAAATAAGCAGAAATAATAATTTTTTCATAGTATTTTTATTTAAATGGTTGGGAATTTAAAAATAAATAAAAAATACATACAATTCATTACTACTTTTTAAAACTGCAGAATACAAAATTTTGAATGGTGTCAAAAGGAGTGGTGTGATCTTCAGTAATACAGTCTACTTTTTTAAAACTTTTTTCAAATTTTTCGGATAATGATTCTTCATCATACTGCTGAATATCCAATCCGCTGCATTTCGTAGGACCGTTTTTCGAAAAAGTTCCGACAATCATAAAATGGTTCACCTTCTTTTCTGCAATATCAATATATTTTGAAACCTGTTCCGGGGTGGTCAGGAAATGAAAGGCTGCTCTGTCATGCCAGATATCATAGGTTTCCATAGGTTCGAAAGCCGTAATGTCGCTAGTGATCCATTTTACTTTGTCTGCTGCTGCTCCAAGTCGTTTCTGTGCCTTTTCCAAAGCTTTGGCAGAAATATCAAGAACTGTAATATTTTCATAACCTTCTTCAAGAAGAAAATCAACAAGGTTGCTGTCTCCACCACCAATGTCTATGATGCTGGCCTCTTTTCCCAATCCGGAAGAATGTATAAAATCAAGGGAAGTCTGAGGTTTTTTCTGGGTCCAGCTTACCTGATCCGGATTTTTGGTTTCATATACATTTTCCCAGTGATTTTTGTTGTCAGACGATATCATGATTCTTTTAATTGATTATTGATCTCTTCAAATTTATTAATTAATTCGTCAAGTTTACCTTGCTGTTTTTTTATTGTTCGCGGTCTCAGATAAAACCAGTTGAAAGCAATCCAGACAGATGTTAAAGCATAGGCCAGAATACCTGAGCTAAGGGTCATTCTTGAAGTATATTCGTACATATACAGGCATATTCCCAGAAAGAGCATGACAAAATATAAGTTAAGTATGGTGGTCTGCATAAATTTCTGCTTACTCTTTACTACATATAAACTCTGGAGATACTCGTTGTTTGACTGCGTCTGATCAATCTTGTAAAATATCATAAACATTTTGTTGTAGGCAAGAAGAAAAATAACCATTCCCAGCACGACAAGTACAATCCCGATTTTTGTAGTGATCATTTCAGGCTGGTAACGGTACCAGATAAAAAGAATCAATAAGGAGGTAGCGATTAATCCAATATTAGCAAAGATCAGTCTGCGCAGATTTTGATTTCTGAATTTTTTCAGCTTACCGAGAAGCGCATCCAGATCAGGTTTGCCGGAAGTCTGCTGCTTCCATATATTTTTAAAATCCATATTAGAATCCATTTTCTTTAAACTTTTGTGTTAATTTTTCTTTTATCCTGTGAATCTTTACCCTTATATTGGATTCTGAAAGTCCTACGATATGGGCGATCTCAGCCTGTTTCACTTCCTCCAGTTCCAATGAAATAATAATTCTGTCCGTTTCAGGCAGTTCCGAAATAAACTGGTAGAGCATCTGGATCTGAGGTTCTATAGATTCCTGTTTTTTCTCTTCCAGATTGATGGGGAGATCGGTTTTGCTGAATTTCTTTTCCTTTTCAATCTGCCAGAGGCAGTTATTGGATGCAATTCTGAAAATCCACGTCCCTATACTGGATTCATTCCTGAATTTCGGAAGCTGCTGCCAGACGATGATAAAGGTTTCCTGGGCAAGATCCTGAGCAAGTTCGGCATCATTCACATATCCCATACATAAACGGAATATCCTTTGCCAGTAGAGT
Organism: Chryseobacterium sp. 2VB; assembly: GCF_005503635.1. NCBI lineage: Bacteria > Pseudomonadati > Bacteroidota > Flavobacteriia > Flavobacteriales > Weeksellaceae > Chryseobacterium > Chryseobacterium sp. 2VB. The sequence continues at coordinate 49,720 of NZ_SCNC01000032.1, read as the reverse complement.
TCATATATCTCTTCAAAAACCATTATTTCGCAGATAAAAAGTGAGTAAGCTGATTAAAATACCAATCCTTATCATCGTACATGATAAAATGCAAACCTTTTGAAGCATACTGCATATTGGCATTTTTTAAATTTTTGTACTGGTTTTCAATCGTTGGCTTTAGAGTGACAAAATAAGATTCCAGAAGAATAAGAGAAGGACATTGGATGTTTTTTATTTTCTCTCTGAGATCGGTATTATAAAAATCACAGTATATTTTAGCAAATGTTTTTCGGTCCGATTTCATACTCCAGTTAATTACCGTTTCCTGCATAGAAGCATCTGCCAGAAGACGGGGCATCGCCTGTGCCTGCATTTTCCGGAACTGCTCATCGTTCATAGCTGTCAATTGAGCAATCGCAGGCGAACAGTTATTATTTTCTTTCGATGTAAAATGGGGATCAGATAGTGCTGCCAGGCAGGGAAGCGTGTCTACGATGATAATTTTACCTGCAAGCTCCGGATAATCTGCCGCTATGGCCAAGGCAAGGCCGCCTCCCATACTGTGTCCGATAAGAATGGGCTTCTCAATTTTATTGTCTTTGATATAAGTGGCAATTCCTCTTTCCCAATCTGTAAAACTGGCATCTGTCTGAGGTTTTGTTCCGGCAAAGCCAGCCATTGTTAAAGTATAGCAGGTGAAATCTTTTTCAAACTTTGCGGTGGTTTCATTCCAGACGTCACCTGAAGAGGCAAATCCGGGAATGAAAATTAATGCCTGATCTCCTTTTCCTGTTTTCTGTACTTCAAACGGATAGGCTTTTTGCTGACCGAATATATTGCATACTGCTAAAAAAAATAACATGATAATTAAAAGGAATGTAAATTTTTTCATGATTTCTAAAGTTTTAAAGTGTATTTGTCTTTTAGAGACGAACCTTTAAAAAATGTTACACACTATTTGATTTTTTTTGAAAAAAAATATTTCTCCTCCTTCTCAACCCTTTTGTTCAGGGCAAAATCATATGAAATTTATTTTAGCTATTTTTTGTTAAATGGTTCAAATATTAAATTGATGAGTAGTTCCCGGGATGATTAATCCAATATTTTTCCATAGAACCTGCTGATGTCAAAATAAAATCCGGGAACTTTATATTGGTCCTTTTCAAACTCCTGATAATCGCATTTTCCCTTCAGACTTTGAGATTTTGTTTCCATTTGAAATCTGTTTAAAAGAACATATTCATCTGTTACAGAAATCACATGAAAACCTGTTTCACATGTCAGACCATCACCGGAAGTAAGAATGGCATTTAATAATCCGTGGAAATTTCCTGCAATTTTTTCGGCGGTAGCATCATCTTTATTCAAATGATACAAGTAAGCGAGATAATTCATAGCCCGCAAGTCCAGTGGATTTTCCTCCAACGCACCCAAAAACAACTGGATCCCCTTTGAGAGATCTTTTTGTGAAATCCCTTCGCCTCGGTAATATTTGGCTACTTCCTCAGCTTTCTTTCCTATTTTATAAGGCTGATATTCTTTTTGAAATGTATATCCGAAATAAAGATGGCGGTACTGATTGCTGGTAAGGAGCGTATCATTCTGTTTTAATCTTTTTAAAAGCTTTGGATAATAGAATTCTGAATTTTTATCCTCAATACTTTTTTGAATAGCAGCATAATCCGGTGCTTTGAATTCCATTTTTTGAGCATGCAGAAAAGTCAGCAGTGTTAGAAAGAATAAAGAGAAAAATGCTTTGATACTCATAGTTTGTATAAGGTTGTTACAATTTTTTGTGAGATTAAAAATACGAAATATGCATCAATCGGATAATATCAACTTACTATTTGTAAGAAAAATAATAAAATATTGCCAAACTGCTACTTTGTGTCAATAAATTTAGTAACTTTATTCGGAATTTGAGATGTTACCCCTGACATTTGAAGGGGTAGAAGGAATTTTTAACTAAAAAACTAAAAATATTAATGAGCAGTAGTAGTATACAAGATGAATTTAAAGTCTTCAAAGACGAATTAAGAAAGTTGAATATCGAAGTACAGAAAGTTGTGAAAGTAGGAAACGGCAGCATGGATTTCCATGAAGTTTTCTACAAATCGCCGAGGTATGAAGAGGTAAAAAGTATCTATGTCCAGCGTCATAATCTGGATCATATGATTGAAAAATTTAAACAGGCCTATCATTAAAAATAGAATATGCGCCGCAGATTTTCTGTGGCGCATGTTTTTTGTAAAATTTGTAATATTAATCTTTATCCAGTGTAGAGGTATTTTTGGTGTCTTTCATCCCGATGTAAACGAGCAGGGAAAAAAGAATACAGCCTGTTATATACCAATAAAAATATTCTTCTGACCCTATTTTTTTAAACCAAAGCGCAATATATTCTGCTGTTCCGCCAAATACAGCAACAGTAATAGCATAAGGTAAACCTACACCAAGCGCCCTGATTTCAGAAGGGAAAAGTTCTGCTTTTACTACCGCATTGATCGAAGTGTAGCCGCTTACAATAATTAAAGCTGCCATAATCAGGAAAAATGCACCCCATATTGAAGTGGTAGTACTGAGAGCCGTAAGGAGCGGAACGGTACATAAAGTTCCTAAAATACCAAAACCTAAAAGAAGCGGCCTTCTTCCGATTTTATCTGATAATCCTCCAAATACAGGCTGAAGACAGGCAAATATAAAGAGTGAAACAAAGGAGACTAATGTAGATTCTTCCTTTGTAAGGTGTACGGTATTCACCAGAAATTTTTGCATATAAGTGGTGTAGGTATAAAATGCCAGCGTTCCTCCTAAAGTCAGCCCCACAACGGTAAGTAATGCTTTTGGATGTTTCAGAAGTTCTTTTACGGTTCCTTTTTTCTTTTCGCTGACTTCCTTTTTATTTTCAAAAGCTTCGGTTTCATGAAGATTAGCCCTAAGATATAAGGCAATAATAGAAAGCATAGCTCCGATCACAAAAGGAATTCTCCATCCCCATTCTTCAAGCTGTGCCTCAGTGAGTAATAATTTTTGTAAAATAAGCTGGATACCTAAAGCTATAAGCTGTCCGCCAATCAAAGTGACATATTGAAAACTTGAATAAAATCCTCTTCTGTCCTGGGTGGCCATTTCGCTGAGGTAAGTGGCGGAAACTCCATATTCACCACCCACACTTAGCCCCTGAAGCAATCTTGCCAGTAAAAGTAATAAAGGAGCCAGAATACCAATAGACTGATAAGTGGGAGTAAGGGCAATCAGCAGAGATCCAAAAGACATCAGCAGGACGGAGAGCGTCATTGCTTTTTTCCTTCCGATCTTATCTGCAATGCTTCCGAACATCCAGCCGCCGATAGGGCGCATGAGAAAACCTACGGCAAAGATCCCTGCAGTATTCATCAATTGGGCATTCAGATCAGAATCAGGAAAAAATGAATGGGAGAAATAAATGGCGAAGGCAGCGTAAGCATACCAGTCATACCATTCGACGAGATTACCGATAGATCCGCCAATGATGGCTTTGATTCTTTGACCTGTGGTGATTGAGGATGAGTCCATAGATGTTGTTTCCAGAAAGTTTTTTTATAATGACATCCAAGATACAAAATTCAGAAAAAAATAAACCGTTCCTAAAAAGAACGGTTGAATACTATATTAAGAATGATTTCTTAAAACCGATATCCAATGGAAAGCCCGCTTCTGAAGCCTGCCCACGGCCCGTCTACTTTTATTCTGGCACCATTGGCATTGGTTTCTACGGTATACTTAACAAATGGAATGTCCAGATTTTCAATTTCCTTTTTAAGCTGAGCCTGCATATCAGGCGTCAGTACATAATCCGAGGTCATGGTAAAATCACCTTTTCCGCTTCCGTAATGGGCTCCAGCGATCCAGAAATCAAGGACAAGATTCTGGCTTCTGGTCAAAAAGAATTGTACACCAACCATTAACCCACTGCTGTTTCCATTGGTGTCCCCCTGTCCTTTGAGTGGAATTGGATAGGTAACTCCATTCGGACCCTTATAATCATAATAAAAATCAAAAGTATTGGAAGTAACACTTGAGTACCGGTAATAAGGAGCAAAATAAAATCCTTTTCCATAGCCTTTACCGATATAAAATCTTGGTTCAATGGTGAAATTGGTTGCTTTTACTCTAAGATTCTGGAATCTTTTTTCATCTTCATCTTTCAGAAAAGCATTAATGAAAGGTACTTTTCCTTCGGGCATTGTTCCGAAACCGATATTCACAGAAAGCCATTGGCTGATAGCTCTTTCATAAGACAGATTGATATTTCTGAACGCATAAGCCGTGACATTGGTCTTGATGATATTCATTTTCTCTGCCGGGCTGTTCTGAATTTCCTGAGCTCCCAGGGCAGAAAACAGGAAGCACGGAATTACTATGAATGCTTTTTTCATGACTCTATATTTTGTGATGTAAAAAAATACCAGCAAAAAACGGGCTGAATTTAACATAATAAATGGAAATTAAAAAAAACATGTTGATTTTTTAATTGTTTGCTATTATTAATGTAATAGTCATCAGCCATTGATTGTCCTACTAGTATAATTCATCTTCAGACATGAAAAAAACTATATATACCATCTTCTTTCTTTGCAGTGCTTTTATGTTTTCACAGGAGAAGAAAAATGATACGGCTGATGTAGGGACAACCAAAGAAATTCAGGAAGTTATTTTAAAATCACAGCGTAAAAAACAGTTTGCAGACAAAGCTGTTTATACTTTTGATAAAGAAGCGCTTGCCAGAGCACGGTATGCAAAAGATTTACTCAGCACACTTCCGGAGTTACAACTGAATCCCGTAGAAAATACCATTACCAGTACGAAAGGTGGAACCACACTATTTCTTATCAACGGGATTGAAGCTACAGATATGCAGATCCGAAGTGTTGCGCCCGGTGAAGTGGTGAAAGTAGAATATTATGATATTCCGCCAGCAAGATGGGCTACGAGAGCAGATACGGTAGTTAATATTCTGACAAGATCCATAGAAACAGGGTATGTTTTCGGGGCTGATGTATCTACGGCTTTGAATACCGGATTTGTGAACGGTTCTGCCTACGCCAATTATACTAAAGGGAAAAATAATTTCGGACTGGAATATTCCCTGAATCTTAGGGATTATAATGACAGAAGAGTAAACAGCATCTATGATTATCAGCTGAACGGGAAGCATTACCGGTCTGATGAAAACCGCAAAGATCATTTTGGATATACCTTCCAGAGTATAGCTTTGCGCTATACGAGACTTGTTCCCGACGACTATGCTTTTCAGGCTAAACTGAATATGGATATTTTCAGCAGGTTTTCGAAAGGAACAGGACAGAGCGTCTTTACCGAAGATCATCTGAAAGAAGAACACAATATGTTTAAAAATAATGGCTCGGATTATGTGATTCCTAAGCTGGATCTCTATTATTCTAAAAAGATCGGTGAAAAAGATGAGTTGAGTATTAATGTAGTAGGTTCTCATTACACCACCAATACAACAGAAACGGCCAAAGAATGGATTGTTGGTTCGGGATTGTCTGTATATGACAATGATATGGTATTGAAAGCAAAGCAAACGAGTTTCGTTGGGGAACTTGCGCATATACATGATTTCAAGTCAGGAAAACTTTCGTCCGGATACCGGATTTCAAGGTCTTCTATTTCCAATGATCTGAATAATCTTGCCGGATACTCTCAATATAATGTTACTTATCTGGAACAGTATTTTTACAGTGAATTTGCAGGAAAAGCAGATCAATTCAGTTATCGTATCGGAGCAGGGCTTACCAATATTCACAATAATAGTGCAGAAAATACTTTTGATGAATGGACTTTTACTCCAAAGGTTATTTTAGCTTATCAGCTTAAAGGAAATCAGAACCTACGTTTTACAGCAAGTTATAATCCGGTAAGTCCATGGAGTAATGCTTTGAGTAGCAATGTCGTGCAGCTGGCTCCTAATATTGTTCAGAGGGGAAATCCTTTTTTACAATCTCAGCAGGTTTTTTCTAATAACCTGACTTATTCTTTTAATAATAAGTATTTTGATTTTAATGCAGGCTTATTTTACCGGTATACCAACAGAGTAATCAATCAGTACTACGTTCACGATGATGTATTGAATGGGTATGCCCTGACTTATGAAAATGGGAAGAATGCTCAGAGATATGGAGTTCAGTTAACAGGATCTTATAAACCTTTCGGGAATACTCTTTTGGTTATAAAAGCTGTAATCACACCAACTTCTGAAACAGTAAGAACTAGTAAAGGTGCTCTGATAAAAAATGATTATTTAGGAAATTACTTTTCGCTTTCTTCAGAATATAAATCTTTCTCCGTTCAGTACCAGTTCAATATTCCGGTATACAGCCTTAATGGAGCATTTCTTAATACGAATGAAAACCAGAATAATATTTTCGCGAGCTATAAACATAAGAACTGGACATTTTCTACAGGAATGTACTGGATAGGAATGCCTTCGGAATATAAAACGAAAAGCTTACCGGAAAGTCTCGTAGATTATAAAGTTCATACACAGATTATGAACAACAAATCCATGTTTGTATTAGGACTGAGCTATGATTTCTCGAAAGGGAAAAAGACAGAAATTCAGCGAAAGCTTAATAATGATACTGCACCTGCAGCTACCTTTTAGATGCTAATTTGAATGTTAATAAGAAATCCCCGCTCATTTGTAGGAGCGGGGATTTTGTTTTATTATTTCTTAATGAATTTTGTGTTCTTTGTATCTGCAGCATTTTTTCCGCTGATCTGAATAAAATAAGATGCAGGAGGAAGATCTGAAATCTGGATGTTTCCGGACTTTACATCTGAAGTTTTAACCAGTTTACCATCCAGACTGTAAATATCTGCTTTGGAATAGTTATCCGTATTTCCTTTGAAACCGATAAAATCCTGTGCAGGATTAGGATAAACCACTAAGTTCTCTTTTTTTACTGCACTGTTTACGCCCAGGAATGTTTCACTTAATGCAAATGTAGTTTTTACATTCTGGTTGATGCTCAACAGTGGAATACTGATATTTCCGCTTGTAGAATTAAGCAGGGCATATCTGTGAGAAGCATCGTAATAAGAATAGGCTGTATTGGTTATTGCTCCGATAGGGTTAGAATAAGTAACATCCAGAGATGAATACAGATTGAAATTCTGTGTGAATTTTACTCTAAGAACATTACTATATGTTTGATTGCCTATAATTAAAGTTCCATATGCATCAGCAATGGCAGTCATTGTACCACTGAATAATCCGCTGGCAGAAGATGAGGAAAAAGTACCTTTGGCGGTGTCGTTCTGTGTCGGTCCGTACGTTGTTGGATAATTAATATGAGTACCGTTATCCACACTAAAGTTTAAAGTGGCCTGTGTATTTACAATTCCTGTAATTTCCAGTTTAGAAGTTGAAGCTTTGTAATAAACGGTTGTTGCTCCGTCTACCATTTTAAGAGTAGAACCCGGGAAAGTTGCTATTTCAGTAGAACTAGGAGTTGAATACGTTGTTTGTGATGCTGCTCCCATCGTAAGCCCGCCATTGGAAAATGTTGCGTTAGGACCTGTTGCAGAGTTGTTTACGGTGCCGGCTGTGTTGTTGTAATTAACAATATTTCCGGAAATAGGGTCATTGGCTGCTTTTGTAAGCGTGATCTGCGCAGACATCATGGCAGATGCTCCTAGTAAAAGGAGTAGAGATTTTTTCATAGTCAGAATTTTTTTGTTAAAAATAATTAAAAAATAGTATTCAAATGTTAATTTTTTTTCTTTTTAATTATATTTTTAATAAAAATGCCTGCTGATCGGATCAACAGGCGGTCTGTGCGTTAAAAATGCTTGGGTTTAATTGCTTATTACCATTTTACGGTAAGCATAAATATCTTCAATGGTTACGACACTCATATCTTTTTTGATGGCAAAGTCTACAATTTCAGGGAGCCTTGCCATGGAACCGTCTTCATTCGTCAGTTCACAAAGTACGGCATCTTCACCAAGATTGGCCATTTTTACAAGATCTACACTGCCTTCGGTATGTCCGCGTCTTTCAAATACACCATCTTTTCTTGCAATCAGAGGAAAAACATGACCCGGACTTGCAATATGTTCTGCCTGGGCATTTGCTGCTACAGCAGTTCTGATTGTTGTCACGCGGTCTTTGGCAGAAACTCCCGATTCCACCCCTTCTCTTGCCTCAATGGAAATCGTAAATGCGGTCTGGTTTTTTGAATTGTTGTTTTCCACCATCGGACGAAGATTAAGATGGCGGCTTTTTTCCTCGGAAATACAAAGGCAGACGATACCGCTGCATTCGCGGATCAGAAGTGCCATATCCTGTTCTGTAATAGTGGAGGCGGGAAAGATGATATCGCCCTCATTTTCGCGGTTTTCATCATCTACCAGTAGAATACCTTTTCCCTGTTGTAATGTCTGAAGTGCTTTTTCTACACGTTCTTTGGAGTTTGCTCCGAATTGTTCTAATAATTTTTCCATGTTATTTTACTTTTAAAAGTTAAAATACACTTCGGCACATGGAAATGAAATACAACGCAACAAGAGTCCATAAGGAATCTTATTGGTCATCTCATTTTCTTCTCCCATCCAGACTTTAACTGTCGGTTCCGGAATTTCACCAGATCAGTCCCTTCCGAAGAAAGGAGTCGCGGACTGTAACCGCCGGTAGGGAATTTCACCCTGCCCCGAAGAAAACTTATACTAAGTTTTGCTGTATGTTGTAATTAAATTTTTATTTCATTAATAGTATTTAACGCACAGACCGCTAATTTCGTGAAGTTTTTTGAATTGGAGAAGCTTTTTAATCATATTTAAGCAGTGAATCTTTTTGAAATTAAATTTTCAGGCTGTTCTTAGAATTTTTTCCATCTTCTTTCCTTTGGCCAGTTCATCAATCAATTTGTCCAGGTACCGGATGTTTCTCATCAGTTCATCTTCAATTTCTTCCACACGATATCCGCAGATGACTCCTTTGATCAATGAAACATTTGGATTGAGTTGAGGTGCCTGTTCAAAGAAAGTTTTAAAGTCGGTTTTGTTGTTAAGGATGTTCTGCAGATCACTTTCATCATATCCCGTCAGCCAGAATATGATTTCATGCACTTCTTCTCTGCTGCGTCCCTTTTTCTCAGCTTTTTGAATGTAATGTGGATAAACACTGGCAAAAGCAGTTGTGAAAATTCTGGTATTCTGCATGGGAATATATTAGATTAATTTTTTGATGACTCCATCCAAAAGGGTATTAAATTCTTCAGGTTTCTCCAGCATAGGATAATGTCCGACACCTTCAATGGTTACATAATCATAATTTTTCAAATATTTTCTGTTGTTTTCCGGATGTGTAGGAGAAGCATCGGAATTAATGGCTATAACGGGAACTTGAATCTGTTTTGCAACCGTTTTGAAATCTGTTGCATACAGAGGCCGGAGAGCATTGATTGCCAGTTCGGATTCATGTTGAAGGAATTCATGCTGTACTCTTTCTCTTACAGAAGGAGGTGTTCCTTCTGCAAATAAAAATTGCGGCAGAAAGTTTTCTACAGTGTGTTTGAAATCCTTTCTGTACTGAGAAAGCACTTGTTCAGTTTGTTCCCTGGTAAAAGATTCGTCCAGATTTTTTAGAGTGTCTATCAGAATGATGGCTTTTACCTCAGGAATTTTTAAAGAAGCTTCCAGGACATAAGCCCCGGACATCGAATGTCCTACAAGAATTATTTCCTGCGTGTTAACAGCATCAGCCACTGATTTAATATCATCAGCATATCTTTCGCTTGTCCATTCCTGCCTTGAAGCATCTGATTTTCCATGTCCGGCAAGATCCATCAAAACAATATGATATTGGTCTTTGAAATATTCTTTCTGGCTTTCCCACCATTCGGTATTGCCAAGCCATCCATGGACGAAGATCAGCGCAGGATTTCCATTTCCGGATTCTTTATAATGAATTTTCTGACCGTCTGATGATATTGCGTATTTTTCCATTTCAATAAGAGTAATTAAGTATATTATATTTAAACCAAATTTACAAAAGACTGCCGGAAATCTGATGATCAGAATGTAAAAAGGCCAGCATTAAATGATAACTCCGGAATTTATTTTTTATCTTTTGATCTCAGGTTGACGATAATGATCGCATACAGTGTTCCCAGGAGATCTTTTATTTCACATTTGAAAAAGATGAGGTCTTTTAAAAACTTCTGATGGGATATTTCAATCCGGTATTTTATTCCTGTAGGCATTGCTTTGCTAGCAAAACCCTCCAGGTTGTCTACCTCATAAGTATTTGTACTGCCCATGAAGTTGAAAATTTCTCTTAATGTACAATTCATAATGAAAACGGAAGGAACAATAGGATAATTTTCAAAATGACCTTTGCATTGATTGGGAGTAAAAGGGTTAAGCAAAACTGTAAACCGATGCGCATCTTCTATAGTTATGTCGCCTTCAGGAAGATTTTCGTCATGATATTCTACCGCAGCATCATTGAAATAATCTTTGTAAAACAACTTAAAGGTATCTTTAGCAATAATGTGATAATCAAGCTCGAAAGAATAGAGCGCTTCTCCTGAATGGTTGTCTCTCATAAGAAGTGACGATTTTCCTTTTCTTTTGGATTCTAAAAAACTTTCACAGGTAATAGAAGCTGAATCTGATTTTTTATAAGAAAGCTGTCTTATTCTCACCTTTTCACCCATAAAATAAATCTGCTCTGTGGATTTGGTGTTTAAAAGTCTGTATAAATTACAGCTTCCCAGGGAAGATAATACCTTGATGAGTTTCGAAAAATTTTCTTTGGTGAAGTTATAATTGGAAATTTCAGCTTCCATTCTGTTTCCGTTGAAAATAGTGTTTTCAGGAATAGAAATATAAGGAGCTGTTTCTCCAAGGTAAGGAATGATGTTTTTTTTGATGTCGGTTGTTGTCATCTGGATGAGGGATTATTGGGTTATTAAACTTTTTCGGTTGTGGATAACTTTTCATCATTGTGTAAAACATCATCTGTGCTGATTATGGTTTATATTCTTAAACCGCTTTATTCAGGAATCAGAAAAAACAATTGTTAATCATTGTTATTCTGATAGTATTTTTTTATAAATATATTTTTAATTAATTGAATATAAATATTTTGTGGTATGTATTTCTTTACTTGGTGATTTGTTTTTAATGCAATTTATAAAAAATATTCATAAAGATTTATGAATAAATAGATTAAATTTAAATTATTACTTTGAATAAATAAAAGAGTAAAGCTGAAAAAGTGGGGATAATTTTATCCACAAAAATTATCCACATGATTTTTCATTGTGGAAAATCCATAAAAAAATGTATCCATTATAAAATAATGATTTATAGATATTTGTAAGGGATGTTTTAAATGACTTAAAAACTTATCCATAGTTTATCCACAATGGTAAAAAGAGATCATAGAAAGTTATCCACAAATAGTTGAAAATGTGGATAACTGCCTGTTTTGATTTAAAATATTTAAAATCAATATTTTAATTGGATTCGATCGGTGTCCGGAAATTCTATTTCAGACTTATCCACAAAATTGGGCTTTTATTGCTGATCTTTATAAATATTCCAGAAATTAAAATCGGTCATAGGAGCATCAGTAATTCCGATGTTTCTTCCCATCGTTACGATTTGTCCTCTGTGATACGTGCTGTGAAGAATAGCATGCTGGATGTATTCGTATTTGGAAAAATCACACTGAAACCATTGAGATTCTATCTTTACATTCTTTGAAAGATCTTCTTCAGATAAACTTTCCACATAATCTACCAGTTTCTGCGAGTTGTTTTTTATGGCATTGAAAACATCTTCTTTGCTGGTAGTCTCTGCTGTTTTTACAAAATCAAAATCATCCTTTTCAGAAATATGACTCCACCAATATTCCTGGGTTTGCCAGATATGGTGTAATGTCTTTAAAATAGTCGGAAAACTCGAAATGGTTTCCTGATTCAGCTGTTCGTCAGACTTTGTGGATAGCCAGTCGATGTATTTATTGACCACCCAGTTGTTGTACTGTGCACTTTTGCTGACTAATGTTTTTAAGCTCATATTATTAATGTTTAGTTGTGTGTGTAAAGTTGAATGTTATAAACCAAAATGCCTGTCCTGGTCAGAATTTTCAGGATTGATGAGCGCTTTGTTGCTGTAGGTCGCTGCTTCAAAATCACTGATGTTTACAGAAAGAAAAGAAATATCCGGCAGCAATTTTGAAAGCCTGATGCTGATCTGTTTTGAAAGACCGGCTTTTTGATCTGTCGTACGGCCCTGCATGATATAACCGAATACGTGTAAAAAGTATTTCTTACCTGTACCTAGCCTGTAATACTGATAAGGCTGAAGTCTTACTTTGATGTCATTGGGAGCAAACAGTCCTGTTCCGTCTGCCGCTTCATAAACTGCATCCATCAATTCATCGGGTGTTCTCTGCTGAAGAATATCCTGTGAACAATCTATTATAAAATGGGGCATAGATTCTATTTTGTGTTTGATTTTGTGTGAGATAAAAATAATAAAAAATAGTAATGGAAATTAAAAATAAAAACCGTTTTGAAAACAAAACGGCTTTAAAATATGTATTTTTTACTTTGTGAATACTGGTTTTATAGATTTGATTTTTTAATGCTGTATTGTGGTTGTACAGCGTTGGTCATGTCGAGGACAATATCATAAATTCCATCTTCAGAGATGGGAAAGTCATAGGCATCAAAGGCAATACTTTGATTATCATTATTCAGTCCAAGGCTGTACCCCCAGTCATTATTAACCCTGAATTTTAGATTACCTTTTTTTAACGTATAATTTTTCAGAAAATAGATATTCGGATTTTTAGGATCTGTTTGTAGTGGTATATCTTTTCCTTCCCAACCGTTCGGCGTTGCGTTTCCGATAATTCCCCACGTAAGAGTATTGGCCTTTCTTTTTGCTGTTTTTACAGTTCCATCCCAGAAATGAATGACCAGAGTATTTATTTTTCCGTCTTGATCCCGTTGGAATGTACAGGTGAATTTTTCATCCAGCTGAAATGATGTTTTGCTTTTCGGTAATAAAGCGTTTCTTGGATAGCTGCCTTCTTTGAAAACAAGGTGTCCATCGTTACTGGTGATGTAAAAATTTGAATCTTCTGTGGAATAAACACCTTCCAGCTTTTTTAAATCCTCGGCACTCACTTTTGCAATGGCCGGAATGCTATATGGTTTATTGTACAGTATTTTTTCTACTTGAGGAAAGATAAAATCCGTGTGTGAAAGTTCTGAATTTGATATGACAATCACACAAATATCATCCTCCGGAATTCTGTAATATCTGCTTCTGTAACCTGGTCCGCCGCCATCATGCCCCACCTGTTTTTTGTCAAAAACAGTCGAAATCTGGAAGCCTAATCCATAATGATCCTTGAGATAGGGAGTAAAAGCTTTATCTGTGGTTTCCTTTTTCAGAAGGGTGTGATTCTTTAATGCTTCGTTAAACTTGAAAAGATCTTCTACCGTAGAATACATGGCTCCGGCCCCAAAAGGATGGTCGGTTTTGAAACGTAATGCTTCATTAGACTTATTGTTGGATAGAAATTCATAACCTAATGCTTTATTCTCCTCCGTAACATTGTTGAAGTTGAATCCGCTATGGTTCATTTTAAGGGGCTTCAGGATATTATTCTCTATCACTTTATCATAATCTGAACCTGTTATTTTTTTAATAATGTAACCCAGAATATAATATCCGGAATTGGAGTAATCCCAATCTTTGCCCGGGGGAAAATTCAAGGGTTTTGCAGAAATATATTTTAAAAATGTTTCTTCATCTACAGTATCCTCAGAGTTGGTATGATTTTGAATTCCTGATGTATGGGAAAGCAGATGAGCTAAAGTAATGCTGTCACCCTTCGGAAAATCAGGATAATATTTGGAGAGTTTGTCATCCAGAGATAATTTTCCCTGTTCTTCCAACTGAAAAATAACGGTTGCTGTGAACATTTTTGTGGTGGAGAAAACTCTATAAAGACTGTTATTGGTATTTTTTTCTTTTTTAGGAGCATTTCTGTAGCCGTAGCTATTTTCAAAAATAATTTTTCCTTTTTCGGCAATCAAAACAGAACCACTGAACAATCCTGCTTTTTCATACGTTGAAAATAACTGTTCCAGTTTTTGGGATTTCTGCGAAAGAAGAGGATGCATCGCAAACATTAAAACGATACAGGTGAGAATAGATTTCATGTAATTTTTTTTTAAATAAGACACTTTTGAGTGTGATAATATTACATGGAGTTATAAAAATGTTTTTATTGAAGAAGAGTAGAGGATTATTTAATTTGAATTAAAGTTTTAACACCATTGACCATAACCATTGACGCTTTTCCAGTTTCAATAAAATATTTTAAGATTTTTCCATTTTCCAGAATGATTTTTCCAAAAGTAAACTTCTCATTTCCATGTCCTTTAAAATTTCCATACAATCCATTTTCTGCATGTATAATGAGCCCGGATTCTAAAACTCCTTTTTCTGATGTGATCAATTTCTGAGTCGTCAGAATACTGTAATTATCTAAGTCAATAATAGTAGAACAGATCAGAAGTTCTTCTGCATTTAATTGGATTGAGATGCCAGGATATGCATCATAAAAAGAATAATTGTCTTCATAAAATTTTGTCCATTGAAAAGCATCGTAAGGTTTAATAGTAGTTCTTTTTATCTTTGAAATACAGATACGGTGTTTTGATTGATCGTTTTTTTTCATTTTAATACCACTTGTTTTTTTATTTCATTCACTATTTCACAGGCTTTGGTTTCTGTAATCCAGTCTATAAGTCTTATTTCATTGCCATTATGTACAAAAACAACAGAGTAGGTTGAGCCATTCAGAGAAAAGTGATAACGAACACCCAACTTATATCTTTCTACCTGAAAATCTTTTATTTCAATCTGATTAATATCTTTTTTCAGGTAAGTTTTAGGGCTGGCAAACAATTTATTTTTATACTCAATTTTTATGGTTTCGGGATCAATGGTCAGAACCGTTTTTCCAAAGGTATTCCATAGCCAGATATACAGGAATAGTATAAAAAAAACTGTAAATGGAGCGGTAAATGAAATATAATGTAAAATAAAAAAGGAACTTTCCTCCTGAAGGCTTGAAAGAGGAATAATAATGAGAATAATAAAAGAGAGTATGAGTAACCCTAACCCTAATATAATGGTCAATAGCCAATTGGTCTTGTTTTTTATTTTAATGATGGTGGACATTTATTCAATATCGTTGTAAGAATTAACCTTATAAAGCAGTTGAAACTTAACGGTATTTTTTTTAGAATTAGGATATGTTTCTTTATTCACCTGTTTTTCAAATTCTTTCATTATTTCCAGATCCGGATTATCTTTAACTGCAAACTGAATGTCGTTTTTCTTTTTTCCTAATTCAAATTGAATCATTATTTTTCCTTCACTTTTAGAATCTTTAAACAAATTCTCAAAAATTCTGTTGGTTTTTTCAATAACTGATTTAATATCTTCAAAAGAAGAATTGGCCTTTAATTCTGAATCACCGGACAAGAATATGACCTTTTCAAGTTTAGTTTCTTTGTTGCCTTTATCGGTAGCATATACCTCATTGCCATTTTTATACGTTTTAATGGTTCCATCCGTTCTATAGATTCCGTTGTCAATAGGATTGCTGTAAGAATTTTTATATGGGAACTCATCCAGCCAGAATAATTTTAGCTTTTCCTTCAGAAAGTTGACAATATAATAGTGGTTCTCGGTCTGAATGATGAACAAGGGTTCCTGAATATCAAATGAGATGGTAGACCAGTAATATTTTAATTCATCTTCATTGGCTTTTCTTATCTGGTAATTCCCGGAAACTTCTTTTTTAAATTCATTCCATATTTTTTTGGAGTCATCCAGTTTTTTGGCCATTTTCCCTTCAATTTCCACATCATCGATATGGAAAATCAAACTATCAGGAATACTTTTTAAGCTTTCAATATTTTTAAACCTTTTCCAGAGTGTTGGTCCGATAATTAAATTTTTTCCCAACAGATCATCATTGGCTGTATTCGTAAGGCTCTCCGTTAGCAGTTTTTTTGCTTTTTCGTTGATTTTATCATCTGCATAATGATAAACTACGCCATTGGGAATGGTTATTTTCTCGGTGATTTGTGCTTTGACAGCATTGACGATGAATAAAAGAAGAAGAAGAATTTTTATTTTCATGGGTTGTTTTACTTTGTAAAGTATAAATTTAGTACAAAAGCTCTCCATTGAGATCCGTTGTCAGCACTTCACTCATATAATCAAAAAAAGGACGCATTGCCAGCAAGGTCTGGATGGCTTCCTTCTGAAAGCTGTCTGACAGAACCTCCTTATCTGTAAATTTCCGCATCACCAGGAATTGTTTTTTCCTGATCAGATCAATAGCCGGATGATTTTTATCAAAACCCCGCGGTGCTGTTTTTACAGCGTCTCCTTTAAGTTCTCCGAAATATTGTATAAAAGTTTTATCAGCGATAATTTTTTCAATTTCTTTGCTGCTGATTTCAAATTCTTTACGGATGCGAAGTAAATCTTTGGCTTCAGGCCCCCAGAATCCACCACCTACAAAACTGTTGCCCGGTTCCAGCTGAATATAATATCCACCTCTCAGCATGGGCTTCGAACGGGAATATCCCACTCCAAAATTGGTTTTATAGGGTGTTTTGTTTTTGGAAAAACGGACGTCATTATAAATCCTGAAAATATGCATTCCTTTAAGCTGATCATGCTCCTGAAGTTCATTGTAGATCTGGGTAAATACAACTTTATTTTCCTTCACAATGGTATCATATTCAGATTTATGCTTTGCGAACCATTCCCGGTTGTTATTTTCTTTTAAATGGGTGAGAAACTCAAATGCTTTTTTCATATTCAGATCAGGATTTTCCTTCGTTGATATATTCTTGATAATCTTCTTCTAATTTGTTAATTTCCTCTATCAGGAAATCATAAATATTTCCTTCAAATACTTCGTAATCTTCCTCGTCATATTTGTCATATTCAATTTTTATGATTCCATTGTCGGTATAAGCTCTGTACAGATTTCCGCTGCGTTTGAAAAATAATTGGCCCAGAGGCTTTTCTTTATATTCAAGAGCTTCGGCATGTTTCTCTTCAAAACCCATCCATGAAGGCATTTCTTTATCCTGTGAAAGGCCATATACAAAAAAGCCGTACCCGAATTTCCAGGCTGGAAGAACATCAAATTCTTCGGGCCGCTTCCATACTTCTTCTCTAACTTCAAGAAGCAAGGATCCAAATGTTGTCAGGAAATCCTTAACATCTTCACTGAATGTAAAACCTGTACTTTCTTCATACTTTGTAATCTGTTCTTCGGTGGCCGGATTTGCCAGGGAACTCATTACGAAAAAATCATCATTTAATTTCTTTTTCCTGTCCCAGAAGTCTTCTTTTGTTGTCATATTTTTTGTTTGGTTTGTGCCGTCATCATTGATCAGACCGTTATTGAAACAAATATAAGGGAAAGTTGGAGGGATAAAAAATGAAGGAAGGGAAAATGATGAGGCTTACTCATTTTCAAATGTAAAACCATTTTCTTTGTCCATTTGTTCACGTTCTTTTTGTGACATTCTTTTTCTTAAAACTCTGGTAGTATAACCTCCTTTCACAATATTTTTATCGATATACATCCAATCTGTAATATTGTGTGGATTAATTTCAATAGTATCTCCCAGTTTTACTTCTGTTGTTGATATGGGATCTCCATCTACAATTCCATAGAATTTATCATCAGAATATTGAACTTCACTTATCCAGATATGCTCGCCTCCGGAACCTGCGGTGTTAAATCTTTCTTTCAGTGCAAAATTGTAGTAATCCGGATTGCGGCTTTCTATTGCTTCTTTGAACTTATATAATGATTTTTGGGCATTTTCTATCGCAGTATTCATTTCGGTGTCTTCTCCCTGCAGAATATGAATATCGGGCTCATGATCTCTTTTTACAACTTGATCTTTTCTTTGGCAGCTTAATACGATAAGGCTTAGAAGTAGATAGATTGGATATTTGCAGCGCATAATTTAATCTGATGATATTAATTCAAGTTTCTAATTGTCACTTATTAATCTTATAATCTTCTAATTTCTGCTTCAGTTCTTCAGAAACCAGGTTATTTTCTATCAGGTAGCGGCTCATTATTTTCAGGAAATACCTGCATTCCTTTAAGTAATCTTTATCAGGTAAAGAATGATCTTTTAAATAAGTGCTTGCTCGGTCGACAAATACTCCGGAGCCTTCAAAATCTTTGCTTATGAATAGAGTTCCGATTAAAGATAGATAAGAAAGAAATTCATATTCATCATGATTTCCTTTTAAATAGTGAGAAGGCGTCTTTTTGTTCATCTCCTGAAAATAGGATATGATTCCGATGTCTTTCAGGTATTTCTCCTTTTCGATAACAAACCAGTCGTCCACTATTTCGCCATCAAAATCCATTTCAAGATCATAATACCCGATGGGTTCCAGGTTTTTAAGATAGATTTCGTTTTCCACACAAAGACTTATTCTTGCCCGGATAACAGGTTCCCGGTATTGCTGTTCAATCAGATATTGGTATCCCTCAAATACAAAAGTAATTTCGTGGCGGGCAAAGCCTCCTATCAATTCTTCAGGATTTTCCGAGAGTATTTTGTGGAGCGTGTGAAATGCTTCATTTTTGAGATGAAATTTTTCAGCTCTTTCGGTGAGTAATGTTTGAAGTTCCTGAGCAGTCATAGTATGGTTATTGGTTTTCAAATCCTGTAAATCCATCAAAGCTGTTTTAATGGATTATGGTGCTAATGCAAATATCTAATAAATAACACTTACTATCATCTTACAATTTTAATCTTCTGTAAAACCCCTTTCTCATCTTTAAAACTAAAGATATAAGTTCCTCTTTGTACTTTGGATAAATCTATATTTCTGTTATAGTAGGCAAAGCCCCTGTTGATCACTTCTCCATCTAAAGAGTAGACGGTAAATTCAAACTGATTGCTGTTATTTTTATTGCTGATGATAAAACCGTCTCTGGATGCATTGGTATAGACTCTTGTTTTGGTCTCACGGTCTTCATTGGCTGTATTGGAAGAGAGGGCACTTTCAGAAATATCAGCCGCCTGTGTACTTTTAATAGCTGATTTGGTTACAGACGTAGTACTTCCGCCGATGATGTATAATTTATCATTGTATACTTCTGCTGCAGCGTGTCTTCTGGGAATCATATTGGATGACAGCTGATGGAATTTATGGGTTGCGGTATCGAAATAGGCCAGAAACGTCTGATTATTATAACCTCCTGCAATGAAAATCTTATCACCGGATACCGCTAATGAATGTCCTGATATCCCGGCTGGCATCGTAATCTGATCGGTCCAGCGATTGGTATTGATGTCATAGATATTGATCAGGCGGGATGAGGTACCGTTGAAACCGCCAATGACATACAATTTATCATTTACAATTTTGCCCTTTGCTTCTCTGGCGGTGGGCATATCCGGTAATGGATGCCATGTGTTGGAAGCAATATCATAGTATTGGAACCTGTTGGAAAAGGCAGTGGTTGCAGCGCCGTTGAGTCCGCTGCCGCCGAACACATATATTTTTCCGTTATGGATGGCAGAACCAGCATTTCCTGTATAGGAGCGGTTAACAGCTCCCTTTGTTACTTTCAGGGTTGCAAGATCTACAATTTCAAGATGGCTGTTTCCCCAACCGTTAAAAATATACATTTTATTATTATACGTCTCCGCATTAGCAAATTTTTTAGGGCTGATAGTTGCATTGAGAACACTCCATTTGTTGTCTGTAATATTGTATTTTTCAATATAATTGGCCATACCTCCGCTTTCCTGATATCCGTTGCTCACATAGATATTATCATCTACGATGACACTGGATAGGGCTCCTCTGCCTGCAGACATATTGGCGAGCGTTTTAAATTGAAGTGTTTGTGCATGGGCGAGCAGTGGGCCCAAAAATGAAAGGAATAATAATTTTGTTTTCAATGGTATCATGGTTTAAAGATAGGAAAAAGTTGAAGAGAATTTTAAAATTACTTTATTCAGACAAGCATGAGGTTATTTTTTAAAAAATGGTCGATTTCAATCACACTTTATATTTCATCAGGTATCGCTACCCCCTTACCGAAGGGGATAGAGGGGGTTCATGAAGGGGGTATAGCCCCTTATCCAAGAGGGTAAAGGGGCTTATGGAAGGGGATAGAGGGGCTTTATGAAGTGGTTATAGGGGGTTGCATAAGGGGGTAGAGGCCGTTCCGAAGGGGAGATACTTCCTTACCCAAGGGGCTGTAAGGACTTATGGAAGGGGCTGGAGATACTTCATGAAGTGGCTGGAGGAACCTATACCAGAGGCTGAAGGATTTATAGAAGAGGGTAGAGGTGCTTTATTTTTTACGCAAAGTCGGGAGACTTTGCGGAGCGGGATACGAAGAACCGATTGTTTTTTTTGGGGGTAAAGTCCTGAAAATTATGTATTAAATTTAAAAAAATCTTTAAAAATTTCCCAAAATGAACCCATGATATTTTATATATCATACAGCGGGAAAAATTGATAAATATCAGCTGCAATGGTATGATGAGGCAGATGTTTCTTCGCTAACTTTGAGTATGAAAAAGGGATTTAAGGTTCGTTTTTCATTGTAAATTTTCACAATAATCTAAACAAAAATGCTATGAAACAAAGAGTTCCAATTTCCCAAATTATGACTAAAGACCTGATTACACTCAATCTTACACAATCATTGTATGAGGCTGAAAATTTATTTAAAAAAAATAAAATCAGGCATATTCCGGTTGTGGAAAATCAAAAGTTATTAGGTGTATTAAGTTATAGTGATTTATTAAAAATCAGCTATGCAGATGTAGAACAATCGGATGATGCGGAAGATGTTCCTGTATCAGCAGTGGTATACGACGTATTTACTATTTCGCAGGTGATGACAAAAGCTCCTCTCACTGTAAATCCTGATACTACCATAAAGGAAGTGGCAGAGATTTTATCCGAACACAGTTTTCATTCTGTTCCGGTGGTAGAAAATGGTGACCTAAAAGGTATTGTAACTACTACAGATATTTTAAAGTATTTATTGCAGCAGTATTAAACGGCCCAGTATTCACTTTAAATGCCCATTTATACTGAATACCTTACATTTTCCAAATTCAGAGTCATTGGAGATTATATACGTATAAGAAATCCGAAGTCCAGACTTCGGGTTTCTTTATTTTTTTGTGCAGAGTTGGAGACTTTGCGGAGCGGGATTTGTTATTATTTTTTTATTAAATTTCTAAACTCAAATCTATTTGATTTTGAATCCTCAATAATTTCGTATGTGAATTTATTATTGTTGCAAATAGTTAATATAAGTTCTCTTCCTTTAGAATACGAACAGTGGAATGTTTCGTATGCTTCTTGACAGTGGTTGTCATGATCATATCTTCTAGAAATGAAATGTTTTTGTAATTCAGTATTTGCTATGTTTTCAATTCTCCCGGCATGATTACTTTTAATTGCGAATAATATTTTCCAATCTATCAAATTAGCATATTTGGTTCTATTTAGAGACTCAGATCTTACTTCTATAGCTTTTGTAAATCCGACTTTAATAATTTCTCCATGCAGAGATGCTGCCAAATAGGTTACTCCACTCGAGTCAGCTCTTTTTTGAAATTCAATTTTAGAAGTATCACATTGACAACAATGCCCGCTTCTTGTTCTTAATGTATGACCTTTTGCTTTACATGCTGTAACATTGAAAGCTATAAACTTATTTAAATCTTTCATTATTTTTCTATATTCATCTTTTTTTAATCCTTCAGCATTGAATATATATTTTAGATCAATTTTCTGGTCGTTTAGAAAATTAATTTGTTCTTGACTTAATTTATTCATGGGTTAATAGTTATTAGATAATAAATACAATTTTGTAATTACCTATTCTTTATTTGAATACTGTTTTACTAAGTTAAAAAACAAATGGTATTATTCCTTACGGAAAACCATAAAAAACCATCCTACAAAAGTAGAACGGTTAGTATATTAATTTCTGAATACAGACAAAACCACTTTCAATTTAATTTTTAAAGCTTTATTGTTTTCCTCTTCTTTCAAGAATGAGGTATGCTGCATCCAGCATTTTGATCAGATGGAGGTATGGACTTATGATATTCCTTTCCGGCAGGTTGTGGTAAACTCTGAGGGATAAATAGACCATCCCGGACAAAAAATAATTAAATTCCTGTACGCTGTATTCTTTGAATGCTTTTTTGAAGACCAACAGAGGATTTCGGTATTCTTTCTCAGACAGTAAGCCAAGAAAAGGAGGAGAGACCTCTTCTGCCTCAGTATTGAAGACCTGTTTCTTTTCCTTCAGTGCCATGAGATAGCCTGCCTGTACAAACGACTGCATACACTGGTGAAAATGATAGATAACGGACGGATCTTCTTTGATCCAGCTATTTCTTTTTATGGCATGATTCATAATGCTGTTGAGTTTCTTTTTGGAGGTTTCCAGATCATTGAACCGGAAGAAGGTTTCTATCCGCTGTAAGCCGCCGTTCTTTTTTCGGCTTTTCCCGGGCTGGGGTTGAATATCTGCTTTGGTTTTTGTCATGTTTTTGTGTTTTTTTACTGGTTGTAAAGGAGGAAGCCCCGGCAATGCCTGAACTTCCTGCCCATACGAACCAAGGGTAATATGATAGAATTTGTGTTTTTCTGAAAGCCCGAAAGCCGCAATGGATTGTACACTCCATTGTACCGTATCATGATACTTTATATGGAAAAGCAGGCTTAGAAAAACATTGTAGAAAAGCAAAACAGCATGGAAATAAAAACGGCATGAGACTCTACAATATCTGTAATAGGGGCACTGGTATACCTTGAGACAGATAAGGAGAGCCCACGCCTAGGTCGTGAGCTTCCTGCTTATCTTCTTGTCTCTTAAAAATTACCAGTTTTCTATTACAAGATTCTAAGCAATAGCTTCTATATTTCGTTGAAGTATCGCAAAATTACATCTTCAAATGTAATCTATAGACAAATATAATAAAAATATCTTTATATTACCGAATTCGGTAATGAAAATTTTTACCAATAATTCCAATTTGCACCAAACAGTGCGATTATGAACGAGTTTAAGACTGATGAAATCAAAAAAATAGTTTCAGAAAAAATAAAAGAAATAAAAGGAGAAACTCCTTATTCTAAGGTTTCTGAAAGATGTAATGTTACTGCTGCAAGAATTAGTGATGTTGCTAATAACAAGATCGATTGTCAACTCAGTACTTTCATTGAAATTGCAACCGGGTTGAGAATACATCCCAAAGAATTATTTGATATTGTTTTTGATTTTGAAGAGTATTATTCTGAATTAGATAAATAAAACAAGCTCCGAAGTATGAAGACTTCGGAGCTTGTTTTTTAATAGATTGGCTTTATTTTATTGGCTTGAAATCAGGAGACTCTGTGATGGTGGAACAATCGAAGAACTACTGTTGAACTTTGCATTTTCGTCTTACTATCGTAAAACTTTTGTTATGCGTTCGCTGTTTTTATTAGTAAGTTCTTTTGCTTGTAATTCAAGAGATTTCAATATTGTTACGTTCGTTTCAAATCCGAAAAGTCTGCTTATTCCAGCTTCTCTTGTCTGGATTAAAATTTTCATTTTATAATCTTTTCCATAAGTAGCTTTTTCTAATTTTTCAATTGCATCTTCTATGCTTTCATATTCTGTTTGAATTTTCACTGGTACCGGCATTCCGTCATAATGTTCTTTTAAAAAACCGTCAATTCCTGAATTTCGTTGAACAGGAAAAGCATTAATATTTTGAAGAATTGCAAGTTCTTTATCTGTCTTTTCAAAATATTCATTTGTTCCTTTATTCAATAAGTTCGAAGAGGAAATAATCATTTCTTCCAACCGAGCATTAGCTAACTCCACAGCATCAGAGGAAATATCTATTCCAATAAAATTTCTCTTTAATGACTTTGCAGAAACACAGGTAGTTCCACTTCCACAAAATGGGTCGAGAACTAAATCGCCTTCTTCTGTTACTATATTTAGTATTTGATTTAATAATAAAACAGGTTTTTGAGTTGGATAGCCAGTTCTTTCTTTTGCTTTTGGATTTAGATATGGTATTTCCCAAACGTCTGAAAGAGGTACCCCTTTTTTTTCTTTTCCTAAAATTGGATTTCCATTTTCATCTCTTTTATAAACCGATTTTCCTTTTTCATTTCTTTCTCTGTCTTGTAAAATTTGATCAAGATTTGTGGTAGCAGAATAGTCAGTATAAAGTGTATTAAATTTGAAATTTTGTGTTTTTGAATAAAAAAATATTACTTGATGAGCATTTAAAAGCCCTTTTTTTGCATTTGACCAACGCTTGTAACACCAAATAATCTCACTTTGAAAATTATTACGTCCAAAAATTTTGTCCATAATAATTCTTATGTAGTGTGATGCGTTTTTGTCACAATGTAGGAATACACTGCCAGTGTCTTTTAAGACTCTTTTTGATTGCTTTAAGACATTTTCTATTACTGCTAAATATTCTTCAATAGAATTATATTTATCATCAAATTCATAAGTTTTAGAATTGTCTCTATTTGTTAAAGAGTGTTTTCTTTGAGTGAAAAATGGTGGGTCAAAATAAATCAAATCAACTTTGTTGACCTCAATCTCTTTGAGTTTTTCAACACAATTTCCGTGAATTATTCTATTAATTTCCATCTTGTGGTGTTCTTTCGTTAGCAATTTCAGTTAAAATAGCTTTTAGATCAACTCCAGAATATGCTTTTAAAAAATCCCAAGCTTCATCTCCTCCATAATATTCTCCATCAACACCAGCATAAAGTGTTTTCAATGTTTGTTGAATTCTTATTGCCTGTGCTCTTTGTGGATAAAAAAACATAATCCGAATAGGTTTGTATCCGTGGTTTTTAATGACTTGGACTCTTGTATGTTCTTTTGTTATGTGATCTCCATCAGTTGTTGCATCTTTCCATTTTACTTCGATGGCATCATTGTCATTTAAAAAATCAATTTCAAAAGTTTTAGGTCTTTGACCGATAGTATTTTCTACTTTTGTCTTAATGCCTTCTGGAAATTTATAATTTAGGCACAAAGTTGCAGATGCTTCAAGAAAAGAACCTGCGTATTTATATAAAAAACGTCCTGTATTTTGATAACTGTCTATAAGTTGCCCTTGTTCTAATGAAATCCCCAATACACGATAGATAAGATAGTGAGCATTGTCATCAGCTTTCATTTCTTCTGCTCTCGCTTCAATTTTACCTTTCAAGTTTGTTGAATAAATCTCTGCTAAACTCTTTATGCTTTGTATTAATTCTTCCATTTTAAATTTGTCTATATAATTGGTTGCAAGTTACAAAATTTTGATCGATTTCGGTTCTAGTACAGCTCGTACAGTGGGCTAAAACCCTTTTTTATGAATTACATCAGTATATATAATTGCGAATAGATTTTCAAGTAAAAAAGCATAGTTTTTTTTATGAAATAAAAACCGCCCTACAAAAGCAGAGCGGTTTATATATTAAATTTGTCTCAGCGACACGCTATTACATCATTCCTGGCATCCCACCACCCATTGGCATAGCTGGTTCAGCGCTCTTCACTTCAGTGATCACACATTCAGTGGTAAGAAGCATTCCAGATACAGAAGCTGCGTTTTCAAGGGCAACTCTTGTTACTTTAGTTGGGTCAATGATTCCTGCTTCAAGCATGTGAACGTACTCATCAGTTTTCGCGTTGTATCCGAAGTCTCCTGAACCTTCTGCTACTTTAGCAACGATTACAGAACCTTCACCACCTGCGTTGGCAACGATTTGTCTTAATGGCTCTTCGATCGCTCTTTTCACGATTTTGATCCCTGTAGTTTCGTCAGCGTTAGATCCTGAAAGATTGTCAAGTGCAGAGATGGCTCTTACTAAAGCAACACCACCACCGGCAACGATACCTTCTTCAACAGCAGCTCTTGTAGCGTGTAGGGCATCATCTACTCTGTCTTTTTTCTCTTTCATTTCTACTTCAGAAGCAGCTCCTACGTAAAGAACAGCAACACCACCAGCTAACTTAGCTAATCTTTCCTGAAGTTTTTCTCTGTCGTAGTCAGAAGTTGTAGTTTCCATCTGAGCTTTGATCTGAGCTACTCTTCCTTTGATTTTCGCTTCGTCACCACCACCGTTTACAACTGTAGTGTTGTCTTTGTCGATCGTTACTTTCTCAGCAGTTCCAAGCATATCCAAAGAGATGTTTTCCATTGTGAAACCTTGCTCTTCAGAGATCACCTGTCCACCTGTAAGGATCGCGATATCTTCTAACATTGCTTTTCTTCTGTCCCCGAATCCCGGAGCTTTTACAGCAGCAATTTTAAGAGAACCTCTTAGTTTGTTTACCACCAAAGTAGCTAAAGCTTCCCCTTCAACTTCTTCAGAGATGATTAATAAAGACTTACCACCTTGTGCAATTGGCTCAAGAACCGGTAGCAATTCTTTCATTGAAGAAATTTTCTTCTCTACTAAAAGGATATATGGGTTTTCAAGTTCAGCTAACATTTTCTCAGGATTCGTCACGAAGTAAGGTGACTGGTATCCTCTGTCGAACTGCATACCTTCTACAACGTCTACGGTTGTATCAGTACCTTTAGCTTCCTCTACAGTGATTACTCCTTCTTTACCTACTTTTCCGAACGCTTCAGCGATTAAAGAACCGATGGTATCATCGTTGTTGGCAGAGATAGAAGCAACCTGCTTGATTTTTTCTGAAGAATCTCCAACCTCCTGAGATTGAGATTTAAGGTTTTCCACAACAGCAGTTACCGCTTTGTCGATCCCTCTTTTAAGATCCATTGGGTTAGCACCGGCAGCTACGTTCTTAAGACCTTCTCTTACGATAGCCTGTGCCAATACAGTAGCGGTAGTAGTACCGTCTCCTGCGATATCGTTGGTTTTGGAAGCTACTTCTTTTACCATCTGAGCTCCCATGTTTTCTACCTTATCTTCAAGTTCGATTTCTTTTGCTACAGAAACACCATCCTTAGTTACGTGTGGAGCACCGAAAGATTTTTCGATTACTACGTTTCTCCCTTTAGGACCTAAAGTTACTTTTACTGCATTTGCTAATGCATCAACCCCTCTTTTTAGAGCGTCTCTTGATTCAATATCGAATTTTATTTCTTTTGCCATGTTTGTTTAGCTTTTGGCGACTTGCTTTTTGCTTTTAGCTTTTGCAATTCGCGTGTTTAACTTTAATTTTTAATTTCCATTGAGCCTGTTCCACAAAGTGACAAGCTTTTTCTTTAATGTTGTCAACTCTTCCAAAAGATTGTGATAATCATTTTCATGAATGTATCCTAAATCTTTGGCGAGAATTAATTGGTTTTCGGCTTCATTGGATGATCCCAGAGCAATATTAATGAAATTGGCAAATTCTTTATCTGAATTTCTGCCGCTTCCTTCTGAGATATTATATCCAATAGATGCAAATGATCTTCTGATTTGAGAGGTGAGTCCAAAAATTTCCTCTTTTGGAAAACTTCTGGTTGAAGTATAAATTTTCAATGTCAACTGATGACTTAATTGCCATACTTCAAACTTTTTAAAATCTCTCATACATTAATTTTCATGTAGAAAAAAAGCCATTTGCCAGAAGCCAATAGCCAGAAGCTTACCCGATGATTCCCAATAAATCAGCTTCTCTTACGATCAAATAATCTTTACCTTCCAACTTCAATTCAGAACCTGAATATTTACCATAAAGTACTTTGTCACCTACCTGAACCGTTGTAGGCTCGTCTTTTTTACCAGGACCTACTGCTACTACAGTACCTTCTTGCGGCTTTTCCTTTGCAGTGTCCGGGATAATGATTCCTGAAGCTGTTTTAGTTTCTGCTGCGATTGGCTCTACCAGAACTCTGTCTGCCAATGGTTTAAAGTTTACTGACATAATATATTTAATTTTTTAATTATTTCTGTGTTGTAATTCTCTAAATGTATGCCATGAGACGCTGATGGCTGAAATGGCAGATTTTTATTTCCGAATGTGAAAATTTGGCAGAAAAATTATTTTTTGCGGGCCGGAAATCCCAAAAGATAACTGGTTGCTACCGGTACTACAAACAACAGAACGGTAATGGCGGAAACTAAAATTTCCATGGTATGGCTGCCTAAGAAATGAGCGAATGCCGTAGCAGGGTAGAAGTGCTCGTATAAGGACAGACTTAATTTAATTCCTAAAATGGCAATGACAATAAAAGCCGCTGTTTCCAGAAAAGGAAATACCTGCATCAAACGGACAAAACACTGCGCAATAAATCTCATCGCTAAAATTCCAATAAAAACACCCAGTGTGATTAAAAGTAAATTATCTGAAAAAGCCACTGCTGCAAAGACATTATCGATAGAAAAAGCAAGATCCATCACTTCCACAATAGCAACCGTTGCCCAGAACTGGCCCAGCAATCCAATTGAATTTTTATACAGCCAGCTGGATTCTTTGTCGGGGTTTTCCTCCGGATTTTCTTCATCATTTGTGTTTTTTATTTTTTTGACAAACCAGTCAAAGGAAATATAGATCAGGTATAATCCTCCCAGTGGTTTCAGCCACCAGACGGAAATGAGTACGGAGGCGAAAATAAGAGCAAGCCCGCGAAATACATAAGCTCCAAGAATTCCATATTTCAGGGCTTTTTTTCTTTGATGTTCGGGCAGGTCCATGACGATGGTTGCCAATACGGCGGCATTGTCTACGGAGAGAAGGCTTTCAATAAGGATCAGATTGCCGATAATGGCAGCCGATTTTGCAGGGTTTTGTAATATGTCATTGAAAAGGTGGGTAAAATCAGGAAACATCATTTTTTAAAGGAATAGAATTTTGATTAAGTTTTGAAATAATGGCAGCGGAAACTGAAATGCCGATGAAATTGGTGACAGATCTGGCTTCATTCATAAAGCGGTCTACACTGTACAGCAATGCAAGATCTGTAGTGGGAATTTTTCCAAACCTGCTTAGGGTAAACATCAGCGCAAGAAAACCTGATCCCGGTACTCCCGAAGCTGTTTTGGAAGCAATGGAAATGGTGATAAAAAGCCAGAAATAATCTTGTAACGTAAGAGGGATATTATATAACTGGACCAGGAAAATACACGATATTGAAAGATAAATGCAGGCGCCCGCCAGATTAAAATTGTATCCGAGAGGAATTATAAGACGAAGAATTTTCCGGTCATAACCCTGAGATTCCATTTTATCAAAAATCATAGGGAACGCCATCTTGGAAGAAGAAGTGGCTACTACAAGAATGATTTCTTCTTTGATGCTGATTAAAAAATCCCAGAGATTGATTTTAAAGTAAGCCGTTACAATCCCTAATATTCCGAAAATAAAAAATACACTGGTAAGATATACAGTGGCCACAATTTTACTTAAAGGCAGCAAAGTATTGATTCCATATACCGAAATGCCATAAGCGATGTTACAGAAAATGACTATCGGCAGAAACAGATACACATATTTGATGAGCCTGAAAAACAGATTTCTTCCTGCGTCTAAAGCTTTAAAGATGTTATTTCTCTTCTTCGAAACACCAATCACAACTCCCGCAGATATGGATATGAACAGAAAAAGTACATAGTTGCTGATATGCAGTGGGTTGCTGGCCGTTGTTAAAAATCTTTCCGGAAGTGCCTTGTGCGAAGAAATAATAATTCCCGTGTTGGCTCCCGGTTTTAAAAGAAGACCGGACCCGATTCCCAATACAATGCTTATGGAAGTGATGATTAAAAAATACAGAACCATCTGGATTACAATTTTAAAAGCATTTTTAGTGCTGAAAATATAGCTTACGCCATAAGTCACCGCAATAAAAATAACAGGAATGATCAACACTTCAAGAAGCACAAAAAAGTAACTGCTTACCTTTTCCAGCTGTTTACCGACTTCCGGAAAATAATAACCCGTTAATGCGCCACAGATAATAGCCGTGAAAACATACAGGGTAAGGTTTCTTAAATAGGAGTCTGTAAATGTTTTTTGCTTAACAGTTTTCATCATTCACTTTTTTATAGATAATAAGATTACGAAATTCAAAGATATAACCTTATATAATACCAAGAATCAATGCACTCAGCAACATGATAACTGATGATCCTAAGGCCCACTTTAATGTATATTTCAAATGATCTGAAAATTCCACACCCGCCAGCGATACCAACAGATAAGTAGACGGAACCAATGGACTGAGAAGGTGAGAACCCTGCCCGATAAGACTTGCTCTTCCCAATATTTCCGGTGAAATTCCCAATTGATGACCGGTAGCAACGATAATGGGCAATATTCCAAAGTAGTAGGCATCATTGGATAGGAAAAAAGTAAACGGGATACTGAATAAGGCTGTCACAATATTCATATAGCCGCCCCAGCTCTTAGGAACTATTTCTATCATACTGTTTCCCATTGCCTGCATAATACCCGATCCGTTCAGGATTCCCGTAAAAATTCCCGCTCCAAAGATCATTCCGGCCACTGATAGGGCATTTCCTGCATGTTTGGAAATGATTTTCTGCTGGTCTTTTAATTTGGGATAATTGATGATGGAAGCGATACAGAAAGCAATCATAAAGGCAATCCCTAAAGGAACAATATCAAGAATCATGACTACCAAAAGGGTAATGGTAAGAGCAAGATTGATCAGAATCAGTTTCGGGCGGCGAAGTGCAGGATCTGCTTCGCCAATAATATCATTGCTGTTGTAGCGTGTAAACCTACCATGTTTTGCGATTCGTATTTTTTCCCTTCTGCCCAAAATATAGGCAACAAATATAACCCACAGGATACCTATTGCCATAATAGGAATCATAGGCACAAATATTTCAGTGTGGCCAAGCTTCAGGGAACTCATTACCCTTGCTGTTGGTCCTCCCCAGGGAAGAATATTCATAATCTGCCCGGCAAGCATAATAATACAGGTAAGAATCAGCGGATTCATCCCTTGTTTTTTATATAACGGAAGCATAGCAGCCACGACAATTAAATAGGTAGATGAACCATCACCATCCAATGAAACCAATGCTGTAAGAACAGCAGTTCCTATTGTTGTTTTGATGGGATTGTCTCCAACTGCTTTTAAAATTATATTCACTAACGGTTCAAAAAGTCCCGTATCTATCATTAAACTGAAATAAAGGATCGCAAAGATCAGCATAACACCGGTCAGAGCTATTTCTTTGACACCGTTTTTCATCATGTCCCCCAACTGAGGACCAAAGCCTGCAAAAAGGGCTATAGTTACCGGCACAATGACCAAAGCCGTAAGCGGGGTCATCTTTTTGTTCATGATCAGGATCATGAAGATGAAAATCATTAAAAAACCAAGAAATGTAAGCATAGTTATCTATAAATATTAATGAGGTTATTGTTGTTTCTTTTTTCTCCAGTCAAAACTGTTTCTGAAGCCTATAAATCCGTAATTGCTTGTTTTTCCGGTTTCCATCTGATTGATAAAGGCTAGTTCCAGAGCAGAATTTTTTCCCACTTTTATTCCCAGGCCTGCCGTAATACGATTGCTGTCGAAAGGTTCTGCTTTATCCATATTCATTCTTATTTCATTTTTAAGAATACCGTAGAGTTTTTCTTTTTCTCCTTTTTTGTTGAAGGGAATACGTACAGAGATCAGATACCGGAGTCTTACCTCAAATTCATTGGGGTTGCTGAGAAAACGCTCTTCCACCCTAAGACGGTTGGAAACTGATGTCCTTCCGATATAATAATCAGCAGTTACCTGCTGGAATGGTCTTTTTTCATATCTTATCTTTTTAGAATCGTCGGCATTATAAGATTCGAGGATCAGAAACATAGCTCCTGCGGCAGGTCTAATATTTTCAGCTACTTCATAATCTACATAGGCATTTACCAGAAAAAGTCTTGTGTCATAAGCCAGATCGAAGGAACGGTACTGGGTAAGTGCCGTTAAAGTACTTTTATCGGTAAGTTTTGCTGACATCAGGTACTGAAACCACATATTGTAATTATCTTTACTCTGGCTATAAAGTCCGTTGAATAAACATAATGATAAAATAAGGGTTAATTTTATATTGATTTTCATATAATATTGGGTTAATATTGTACTTTTTCAAATATATTTATTAGAAAGAGCGGCTCTGGAATTTTTCAATCAATGACAGTTTTTCTCAACGAACTGCATTTTGAGACAAAAAGATATTTATATTTGAGGCGTTTCAAAATAAGGTATGGACTATGTTTTTAATCATTAATTTTATTTTTATATTATTGATTATCAGAATTTTATTTAGTGGTAAAATTCTGGAAAGTCTTATGAAGTACCGTTGGAATTTTTTGTTGAGGTTTCAGCATGTTTTTTTCCTTTTTATCTTCATTTTGATGACTTATTTCACCGAAAACTACTTCCTGAACTCAACTCAGTTGGTAATAAGCATTATTTTGAACACCATTTTCAATGTGGGAATTTACTATCTGGTGTACTATTATCTGGTTCCCCGGTTCTATTTGTCCAATAAATACCCGGAGTTTATCCTCTATGCTCTGATCCTTTTTCTGGGGTCCAGTCTTTTCAGAATTCTTTGGGAACCTGCCGTTTTTCAGATGGATTTCAGTGGTAAAGGCTACCACGTCGGATTCTTGTATAACGTGTATGTCTCACAGGGAATCATCATTCTGGTAGGCTCTTTTTTGGGAATTACCAAAGACAAATTTTTAATAGAACAGGATGTGATCAGCCTTGGAGAAGAAAAAGATCAGCTTTATCTTGATTTGCTGAAGTCTAAACTGAACCCTCATTTTTTGCTGAATACCCTTAATAATATCTATGCCAACAGTGTGACCCATTCGGAGAAGACATCGGATTCTATTTTGCAGTTGAGCAAGCTTTTGAAATATATTATTTATGACAGCGGGAAAGAAAAAGTAACCGTTTCTCAGGAATTTTCTTCCCTGAAGGCACTTGCCGCTTTGTATCAGCTTAAATATAATAATCAGCTGGATATTGTCATGGATATTGAAGATCAGGAAGAATTTGAAATTGCTGAAATACCGTCCGCTATACTCCTTACATTATTTGAAAATGCTTTAAAACATTCGGCAATAGGAGAAGATGCTCACGCTTTTATAAAATTATTCTGTCATATTGAGCGCTCCGAACTGTATTTTGAAATTATAAATTCTGTCGGGAAAGATGGAACTCTTGTCGCTGAATCTGATTATCACGGGTTGGGAAATGAAGCCATAATTCATATATTGGAAAAATTTTATCCTGATCAGTATGAATTTTATTCCGGCCCGAAAGAAAATGATCAATATAAAATTGCTTTAACAATTATTATCAATGGCTAACCTGACTATCGTTAATGTAGATGATGAATATCCTGCATTACAGCTTGTAAAACAATATTGTGATCAGCTTGAAGGAGTTGATCTGCTGGCTTCATTTCAGAAACCGGAGGAAGCGCTTGCATTTCTGAAGACCCATAAAGTAGATCTGGTTGTTTTTGATATCAATATGCCCGGCATCAATGGAGTAGAGCTTTTGCAGCAGCTTCCTGATCCGCCGTTGTGTATTTTTCTTACCCTGGAAACAAAATATGCAGTGAAAGCCTTTGAGCTGGATGTCGTTCATTATCTTATCAAGCCTGTGGATTTTGATACCTTTAAAAAAGCAGTCCATAAAGCAAGGGATTTTGTTCAGTTTAAAAGTTCGGCCGGCAGCCGGCAGCAGGAAGATTTTATTATGTTCAAATCCAATTATGTGATGAACAAGGTTTTCCTTAAAGATATTCTGTGGATACAGGGATTCGGTGAATATATTGTTTTGATGACGCCTTTGAAAAAATATATGATTCTGGAGAGAATGTCCAATTTTGAAGAGAAATTTCAGCATTTGGGATTTATCCGGATCCATAAGTCTTATATTGTATTATCAGAACATATTAATTCGTATAATTCCAGCCATGTTTTTTTGAAAAACGGTGATGAACTTCCATTGGGGAGAACCTATAAAAAGAATGTAAAAGAACATTTAAGTTAAAAAAGTAAAGCCGGAAATTTCCGGCTTTATCTTCAATTGTTATCAGGTAACGGGTTTACGGGCAATACTGCCCCGGTCCGATCCACAGGATACATTGTCCTTTGTAATTGTACTCGCAGCAAAAACGTCCTGCTGCTCCGCCATTGATAGATTTCTGAGCATCTCTGCTTAATACTTTGGCATTTTTCATAGTTAATAATATTTTGTTTTGTATATCCCTGAACATTTAAAGTCAATCAGGATTTTGACATTTGGTGTAAAAGAAGTGAATCAAAGATACTGTTTTTCCTTATAATGTGATATATTTTTGTTCATAATTTTTATAATAAAATTTTGATTATCAGTTATTAATGGTTTTTATCCGAAATCCGGAGCTTGAGAATATAAAAAGGAAAGCCGGAAAACTCCGGCTTTATTTTAATTGTTATCAGTTTACAGATTAAGGACAATTTTGTCCCGGTCCGATCCATAAAGTACATTTTCCGTTGTCGTCGCGTTCGCAGCATACGAGTCTGGCAGCAAGTCCGCCATTGATCGTTTTCTGAGCATCTCTGCTTAGTAATTTGGCATTTTTCATAAGTAATATTTTGTTTTTTTAATCCTGAACATTTATTGTCAATCAGGTTTTTGACATTGATGTTGATGTTTATTCAAATATAAAACTTTTTAAGTCAGGTTGTTATATTTTTTATAGACGAAAGAAAGGTGTTGGTATTGTATAGAAGTTCAATTGATTCCTGAACTTTTGGTTAGGCAGATTTAAGCAAAAAAAAACACTACCTCATATTAAAAACAATAAATCTTATCATCTTTAATACGAAGTAGTGTTGTATTTGTTAAAGTTTACAACTTCTTGGTTTTAACTTTTTCCTGCAGCCTGCATTGGATTAACCTTTCCGGTTGAGCCTCCTCTTACATTCCCGCCTTCCTGTTTTTGTTTGAAAAGCTGGAATTTTGAAGTTTCAGTACCTGTTCCGGTGCTGCTCCAGAAATTATTGGTGGTATCAATATCAGCAGTTTCTCTCATGGGATCAAGCTGAATAGATTTCACTTTCTTATCAAAATAATAGGTCTTGGAAACTTTTTGTTCATTCAGCCTCCAGATCTGTGCGGCAGATTTATCATATACTTTTGAACCGTCTTCAAACGTGAACTCAAGAATGATAGGCATTACCAATCCGCCCTTGTTGACAAAATCGATCTGATATCCTGTAATATTTTTGAATTTCTCTTTATCCTTAGCATCTAAAGGAAGACCAGCTTCGGTTTTGATGCTATATTGCTTATTATTATCTACCTTTTCCTGGCCTCTGTCATATTTGTAATAGAAATCCTGAACATCCTTATCGCCGTCTGCATAGAATTTAATATTCTTATCTTCTCTGTTTCTGATTTTTGAAAGATCTTCAAAATTGTTGACCAATGGTTTTTCTACCTGATATTTCACTTCAGCAGCAGCTTTTGGATCACTCTCAAGATTAGGAACAGCAACCGTTACTTTATCAATAGCAATATCTACAGGATCTGTACCGTAGAACCAGCCTCTCCAGAACCAGTCAAGGTCTTCACCGCTGGCATCTTCCATGGTACGGAATAAATCTGCAGGTTCAGGGTGTTTGAAAGCCCATCTTTTGGCATACGTTTTAAAAGCTTTGTCGAAAAGCTCTCTTCCCATAATTGTTTCACGAAGAATATTCAATCCGGTTGCAGGTTTTGAGTACGCGTTCGGCCCATACTGAACAATATTTTCAGAATTGCTCATGATAGGCTCCAGCTGATCTTTCGGCAGTTTCATATAATCTACGATGGTCCATGCCGGTCCTCTTTTGGAAGGGAACTTATTATCCCATTTTTCTTCTGTAAGGTATTCTGTAAAGGTATTCAGGCCTTCGTCCATCCATGCCCACTGTCTTTCATCAGAATTGATGATCATTGGGAAGAAGTTGTGTCCAACTTCATGAATAATCACTCCAAGCATTCCGTTTTTGGTTCCTTCAGAATAGGTTCCGTCCTTTTCGGTTCTTCCGAAGTTGAAACAGATCATCGGATATTCCATTCCGTTGGCCGCTTCTACAGATTGGGCTACAGGGTATGGATAAGGAATTGTAAATTCCGAATAGGTTTTAATAGTATGAGCAACCGCTTTTGTGGAAAACTTTCTGTAAAGACCATAAGATTCCTTTGGATAAAAGCTCATTGCCATTACTTTATTATTGTTTTCAGGGATTGTTACACGCATTCCGTCCCAGACAAATTTTCGGGAGGAAGTCCAGGCAAAATCACGAACATCCTTCGCTTCAAAAACCCATGTTTTTCTTTGTTTTGAATGATTTTTTTCTGCTTTTTTAGCTTCATCCAAAGTTACAATTTCAATAGGTTCAGAAGCATTTTCAGCTTTTTTGTATCTTGACAGTTGATCAGACGTTAATACCTGATCATAATTTTTACACTCTCCGGTTCCGCCAACAATATGATCGGAAGGAACATTCATTGAAACTTTAAAGTCTCCGAAAACCAGCGCAAATTCACCTCTTCCGGTAAACTGGTGGTTCTGCCAGCCCTGGAAATCACTATACACACACATTCTCGGATACCATTGTGCCATGGTATACAGATCGTTGCCGTCTTCAGGGAAATTTTCATAACCGCCGCGGCCGCCCATTTTGATTCTATTGGGAATATTGTAGTTCCAGTCTACTTTGAAAACGAATTTCTCACCCTTTTTCAAAACCTTGGGAAGATCAATACGCATCATAGTCTTGTTGACTGTATATTTCAAAGGACTACCTGAAACATCAGTCACTTTCTCAAGACTTACACCATACCCGTTATCCTTAACAGGAAGTTCTGTTACTTTAAGCTGCTGGTCTGTTGTTGAAGGGTGAAGAACAGATGACGTATCATATCCTGCATTTCTAATGCTGGAATGTTCATTTTCATCAAGCTGAAGCCAGATATAATCCAGATCATCAGGCGAATTGTTGTAATAAGTTACCGTTTCTGAACCTTTCAGGTTTCTTTTATCCTCATCCAGATAAGCGGTGATGTTGTAGTCGGCCCTGTTCTGCCAGTATCCGTGACCGGGAGCTCCTGATGCCGTTCTGTAAATGTTGGGTGTTGGCAGAATAGTGCCCAGCTGCTCAAACTTGTTGCCATGATTGCTGCCAGGGTTATTCTGAATATTTTGTGCGGTGAAACCTGTATATGCAAATACAGAAAGTGAAAGTATAACAACTTTTAGTTTCATAACCGAAATGATTTTTTAATGATCAAAGATAGTAATTACCTGTTGAATTAATATGAATATTTAAATTTTAAAAAGGAATTCTTTCCAAAGTCATTTTTAGGGATAAAGCAAATACACCTGAAGAGACAAATAAAACCCAGTCTTTTTTATTCACTTTAAAAAGATTGAGCAGAATGAAAAGGACGATCAAAATAGCAAAAACAATTACAATCTGGCCAAGCTCCAGCCCGATATTGAAGCCAAGCAGAGGTAAGGCTATACTCTGGCTTTTGGCAATCATTACTCTTGCGGTGTTGGCAAATCCCATCCCATGAACAAGGCCGAAGATCAATGCAAGATAATAATTGGCCCGCATCAGAGTTTGTTTCTGGTTTTTCATGATAATATTATCCAGAGAGGTCAGAACAATGGTTAAAGGAATTAAAAATTCCACCCAGTCGGAAGGAACTCTGAAAATATCAAGAATACTTAGTGCTAATGTAATGGAATGTCCAATGGTGAATGCCGTAACAAGAATCAGAATTTTTTTCCAGTCACTGTAAGAATAAACAGCAATTAAAGCCAGAACAAAAAGCTGATGATCAAGGGCATCCAGTGAAATAATGTGTTCCCATCCAAGGTGTAAATAAAAAAGAAAATCCTGCATTTTGGTTAAAAAATTTTATATTTTGAATATATTGTTAAAATATGATTGATTTTATTATTTGGTTTAATTTTTAAGCTTGATTGTTGTTAATATCTTGGCTTATTGATATGTTGAATAAAAATTGTATAATTGTATTGCTTAAAAATGAATTATGGATATTAAAAAATTATTTTCTACAAATGTAAACATTTCACCCGGAGGAGCGAAGCTTCTCAGAAATGCTGCAGCAGCGTTTTTAGGATTATATTCCTATGCATTTTACGGACAGGTACAAAAACTTGACTCCCGGTTTGATATTTTATTGAAAAATAAGGAAAATATTGCCAATGGAAGATCTGTTAAAGATTTGGAACGTCCTGATATGAAACTTGATAAGCATCTGGTAGTGACTTCAAAGGGAGCACAAACCATGTATTCATGTATTATTTATACCAAAGAACCGGAAAAACTGAAAGCTGACGGTTTTATTATTCAGAGCCAGCTGCCGGCTTTCTCCACAGCTTTGGTTACCATTGAAGATATTGAAAGACTGATGCAGCTTCCTTATGTAACCTCTGTAATGGCGCCGGAATTTGATGAACTTCATAATGATGTGAGCAGAGCTCAGTCCGGAGCAAGTCTTTTGCAGGATGGAGTTTTCAATAACACCGCTTATAACGGTACAGGTGTTCTGGTAGGAATTTATGACAGCGGAATAGACTGGAAACACCCGGATTTCAGAAAAGCCAATGATCAGACCAAAAGCAGAATTGTTTCCATTTGGGATCAGACCTTAACTGCACAGGCGGGAGAAACGGCTCCGGTAGGGTTTTCTACTGGTGTAGAATATACCCGAGCACAGATTGAAGATGAACTGGACGGAACACCCACAGGTTTTGTTCGTGAAAATGATATTAATGGTCACGGAACCCACGTTTCAGGTACAGCAGCCGGGAATGGTGCAGCCTTTGCCGATAAAAGACATAAGGGATTCTCATCTGATGCAGATATTGTTTTTGTAAAAGGTGGCAACGGGTCTTTCCCCACAACCAATACCATTAATGCTTTAACGTATTTCAAGAATGTAGCAACGGCTCTTAATAAGCCCATTGTCGTTAATATGAGTATCGGTGGTCAGAGCAGTGCCCACGACGGAACCTCCAGCCATGAAGTAGCAGTGAATAGTTTTACCACTTCAGGAGCGGGAAGAGTTGTTGTGATTTCTGCAGGAAATGATTATGGAGCTAATCTTCACAGAAAAGTAGATATTGCAGCCGGTGCGGCACAAACATATAACTTTACCGTAGCAAGCAACACTTCCGCAGCTTCAGTATTCTCATTCATTATGTATGCCAATGACAATACTCCCGTTACTGCAAAATTAACCACTCCGGACGGACAGCAGTATACGCAGAATATCAGTACAAATACTGCTCATACTATATTAGGAGGAGGTCTTACCGCAACCATGTACAACTATTGGAGTAACGACAACAATAAAAGATATGTACAGTTGGTAGTGACCAGAACCTCCGGAACCACCAATGTTCAGGGGAATTATTCATTGGAAATTACCAACAACGGAACTCAGCAGATCACAGCCCACGGCTGGCTGTATAGTCAGGGAGTGCAAACCACCTTACAAAATGGGGATAATGAATATATTGTAGGATCACCGGGGAATGCTTCCAACGCCATAACGGTAGCTTCTTATATGGGAAGAGCTAGCTGGTATAGTGGAGCAAGCGGCTACTTTA
Source organism: Chryseobacterium sp. 2VB (assembly GCF_005503635.1). Lineage (NCBI taxonomy): Bacteria > Pseudomonadati > Bacteroidota > Flavobacteriia > Flavobacteriales > Weeksellaceae > Chryseobacterium > Chryseobacterium sp. 2VB. The sequence continues at coordinate 9,943 of NZ_SCNC01000032.1, read as the reverse complement.
CACTTACTCCGCAAGAATCCATCTCTTCATTCAGTGCCCAGGGACCAAGAGTAGATGGTGTCCAGAAACCGGATATTGCAGGCTCAGGACAGAACGTGATTTCTTCCCGATCAGCCGATTCTGCTCCTGGCTCAACAGATATCATTGCCGGAACCAATTATTATGTAAAAAACCAGGGAACAAGTATGTCTTCACCGGGGGTAGCAGGAGCTGTCGGCTTACTGCTTCAGGCTAATCCTTCATTAACGGCAGCTCAGGTGAAAGCACGTCTTACTTCAAATGCAAGAATGGATGGGGCAACAGGAACTGTTCCCAATATGAGATGGGGATATGGGAAATTAGATATCTACAAAGCTGTCACAGATGAATTAGGTTGTGTAAAATCTAATTTTGAAACTGTAGGATACGATGAACCTTATATTATCGCCAATACAGAATCTAATTATTACTTTGATAATATTGCCCTGGCAGTAAGATATACGCCGACATTGACAGGAAAACTGGGCGGTTTTTCATTCTTAACAGGTACTTCTCTTCCTTCGGATATTCCGGTTGACATCCAAATCAGAAAAGTGGATGCCAATGGAAACCCCGGAGATATTATAGCGACTAAAACCATTACTTCATGGCTTAATAACGTTCAGAGATTTACCTGGAATTATGTGAACCTTTCAGATCTGAATATTCAAATGGTAACCGGAAAAGAATTTTATATTGTCGTAAACGGATTAGGAGGAAGGATTGCCATGAAAGCTGAAAATGCAGTAGTGAATAACAGGTCTAAGACTTCTACAGACGGTACTACCTGGACTTCAAGAACATTTGATCTTAAAATGAGAGCCGTGGTCTACGAAAATGTTGCTGAAGTAAAGAATTTAGCAACATCCAACCAGACGAAAGCCAGTACGGTGACAAATGGTTACAATTATTTTACAAATTCCTGCCAGCTTATCTCAAGAATAGAAAAAGAAACAGCCAGTACCGTAACAGGAAATGTAACATCCAAAGTGTGGGTTGATAATGTACAGCCCAACTATGTGGCAAGAAGATATGAAATCAATTCGGATGCAAACACTACCACAGCTACCGGTAAAGTAACCTTATATTTCAAACAGAGTGATTTCGATGCCTATAATCTGACCAATGCAGTGAAATTACCTACTTCACCTACTGATGTTGCAAATAAAGCGAATCTTCTTATCGAAAAATATACAGGAACAAGTACTACAGGTACCGTAGCTTCTTTTGGAGGAACTGCCACAATAATTACCCCAAATATTGCTGATATTATCTGGAATGATACTTACCAATATTGGGAAGTGAGCTTCCAGACGACAGGCTTTGGCGGATATTTTGTAAAAACAGGAACAACATTGGGAACAGCAGAGGTTAAAATAAATTCAGAAGTGAACATCACCCCGAATCCTGCAAAAGATTTTGTAAATGTATCGTTAGGCAGATATTCTAAAGGGACAGTAACTATTTATGATGCTTCAGGAAAATTGATTAAAACGGTCAATGTAGATAAAAATTCCGGTAAAATTGATGTTTCAGAACTGGTAAGAGGAATGTATCTGTTTACCATTGCATTGGATGATAACACAAAAATTACGAAAAAAGTAATGAAGCAATAAATTCATCAATCCATTATAATCAAAAGCAGCGGTTGTATAACTGCTGCTTTTTTTATATTTGCTGTAAAATAAAATTCATGTCGGGTAAGTTTTTTTGGGGATTTCTTTTTTTGATGACGATTATTTCTCAGAGCTTTATGAGCAGTGATGCGGTTCATCCATACCATGTAGGATCTGTTGAAATTAATTATAATTCAAAATCCAGAACCTTTGAAGTGACTGGAAGATTCTTTCTTGATGACATGGAAAATGGCCTGGGGAAAAAATATGGAGGTGCTTTTCATTTTAATGACGAAAAATATAAGGCGAAACTGAATGATGCCCTGCAAAAATATTGTTCAGAATATTTCAGGTTAAAGGCTGATAACAAATTTTTAAAAGTAAATTATATTGGTTATGAAGAAGATCAGGAATCTGTAGATATCTTTCTTGAGTCAGAACCGGTGGCCACTCCGAAAAAAGTAGAAGCAGCTGTCAGTTTTTTGTATAACCTTTTTGATGATCAGATCAATATTGTTCATATCATTGTAAACGGGCAAAGAAACAGTGAAAAACTTACCTATCCCAACCGTTATCTCTATAAACAGTTTTAAGAATATCAGCTTTCCAGCTGGAGTAATGTGCTGATCCCTTTTGCATGAGCAAGAAGATCAGGAAAAAAATCGTCATAACACTGCTGAAGATAATCTTTATTCTTTAAAAAAGCTTCAAAAACAGGAATATCTTTATCCAGATATTTCGCTTTATTCAGTACATTCTGAATACTGAATTTAATTCCCCAGTCTTCACGGTAATTATAAAGCCAGTCATCCTGTTCCATTTTAACCAGCATCTTTTTAAAATTTTCAGGGAGCCACTGTTCGTGGGCATTCAAAACACTGTAAACATGAAGAGAATGTGCTTTCCATTCTGCCAGGGAATTCAGGGAAAGATCTCTGGCTACAAAATGGTCCATTGATACATCCACAAATGCACCGGCATACAGTCTTACCAAAGGAGCAAATACTTTTTTGGCTTCGTGAATAGCAGGATGAGAATCTGTAAATGTATCAATCGCTCTGTGCAGGGTAATTCCGTCCTGAATTTCCTTCGGGAAAGAAAAACGATCTCTGTTGCGGATGAAATCTTCGAGAAATTGCCCCACGATCTGCCCGTCGGTAAAAGAAAGAAAAGAATGAGCCAGATAATTCATAATTTAAAGGTATGAATTAAATGTGGATAGTGAAAGGTGATAAGTGAATTCGCTTCGCTTGTGAATTTTTTATCCACACTCCAATTGACGATTGACTTGCGAAGCAGAATTGACCATTCACCCTAAAAAAGCCTCTCGTGAAAATCCTCAATTTTACTCACTTCTTCAATCTTGATTCCAAATTTTCTTTTCGGGATTTTATTAAGGTTGGAAACAAATATTTTTTCATAACCCAATTTTTCCGCTTCAGTAATTCTCTGCTCAATCTGGGCTACCGGACGTATTTCTCCACTCAGACCAATTTCTCCGGCAAAACAGTAATGTTCAGAAATAGCAATATCTTCATTGGAAGAAAGAACAGAAGCGATTACCGCCAGATCCAGTGCCGGATCATCTGTTTTTATTCCTCCGGTAATATTAAGGAAGACGTCTTTTGCTCCCAATTGAAAACCAGCTCTTTTTTCCAATACGGCCAAAAGCATATTCAGCCTTTTGGAATCAAAACCGGTGCTACTTCTTTGAGGAGTACCATAAACGGCGGTACTTACCAATGCCTGTATTTCAAGAAGCATCGGTCGGTTTCCTTCCAGAGTTACTGCAACGGAGTTTCCTGAAAGTTCCTCAAACTTCTTGGTGATCAGTATTTCCGAAGGGTTTTTAATCTCTTTTAATCCCTGTGAGATCATTTCATAAATTCCAATTTCTGAAGTGGAGCCGAAACGGTTTTTATTGGCTCTCAATAATCTGAAAAGATGATTTCGGTCTCCGTCAAAATTCAGCACGACATCCACCATGTGTTCAAGAACCTTTGGCCCGGCAATCTGTCCGTCTTTGGTGATATGGCCGACAAGAAATACCGGAGTATTGTTTTCTTTGGCATATTTGATGATCTCATTGGAGCATTCCCGGATTTGGGATACTGTTCCCGGAGAACTTTCTATCAATTGAGACTGCAGGGTCTGGATAGAATCGATAATCATGAAATCCGGCTCCAGTTTTTTGGCCTCATGAAGGATTTTTTCCAGTGAAGTTTCCGTAAAAAGAAAACAGTTCGGATTCTGAATATCCGTAAGCCTGTCTGCTCTCATTTTGATCTGAGAAGCACTTTCTTCCCCGGAAACATAGAAGATTTTTTTCTTCATTTTTAAAGCAAGCTGAAGCAGAAGGGTAGATTTCCCGATTCCCGGTTCACCACCAATCAGGGTCACAGAACCCAAAACGATGCCGCCTCCTAAAACACGGTTCAGCTCTTCGGAAGGTGTTTTTATTCTCGGCTCTTCGCTCGTTTCCACTTCAACAATATTGATAACATGTTGTTTGGTTTTCGAAAAGGGAGGTGTTTTGTGAGAAGGTTTTTCCACAACCTCTTCCACTAATGTATTCCACTCTCCACAGTTTTTACATTGCCCCAGCCATTGAGGGTACTGGGTTCCACAGTTTTGACAGAAATATGCTGTTTTCAGTTTTGCCATACTGCGAAGTTATAAAAAAGCATTTTTTTTTCAGAATGTAAATGGGTTTAATATAAAAAAACTAATACGTCTGTGATAGGAATATCTTTCATATCTTAGCTTTATTCAATTAAAATATATAATGTAAAATATCATTACAATGAAAAAAGTATTTTTATCTTTCGTATTTACGCTTGTAAGTATTGTTGCTTTTGCACAGGGAAGCTGGCAGGTAGACCAGATGCATTCATCAATCAATTTTAATATCAAGCATATGGGAATCAGTTTTGTGCAGGGAAGGTTTGATAAATTTGACGGAAAAGCAGCCACTGGTGGTGCTAATCTGGATAATGCCGATTTGAACTTTTCTATCAGTGTTCCTTCCATTAATACAGGAGTGGACATGAGAGACAGACATCTTATCAGCGAAGAGTTTTTCGATGTTGCCAAATATCCTACGATTGAATTTAAGAGTTCTTCCGTTACAAAAGATAAGAACAATAATTACATCGTAAAAGGGAAACTGACGATGAAGGGCGTGGAAAAAGAAATTACTGCTCCGGTTACGTTTGGAGGAATTACAAAAAATAAGGACGGAAAAGAAATTATGGGAATTCAGACCAAATTTACCGTGAATCGTCTGGATTATGGAATCAAATATGACCCGTCAGGAGCCGGAATCGCGAAAGATGTTGAAGTAACAGCTTACTTTGAACTGACTAAGCAATAATATTCAGAATATAAAATATAAAAAGGTTTTCCGCTCAAATGGAAAACCTTTTTTGCTGATAGGCGAAAATCCTTTGGGTTGTAGCTTTGTTTCATTTGTTTAGATCAATATTAATAAAAATTTTTATCTGGTTTTATAGTTGTTTGAGGGGTGTTTTATCATTTTCAAAATGTAAAAGATTGCTTTGTATTTCTTTTTCCCCTAACTTTGCACAAACCTAATCTAATGAGTAAAAAGAATACAAAGTACATCTTTGTGACAGGAGGTGTAACTTCATCTTTGGGAAAGGGAATCGTTTCTGCTTCTCTGGGACTTCTACTAAAATCACGCGGCTTTAATGTAACGATCCAAAAATTAGATCCTTATATCAATATCGACCCAGGAACTTTGAATCCTTATGAGCACGGAGAGTGTTATGTGACTGAAGATGGTGCAGAGACGGATCTGGATTTAGGCCACTACGAGCGTTACCTTGATGCTCCTACATCCCAAAACAACAACGTTACTACAGGAAAAATCTACCAGACTGTAATTGAAAAAGAAAGAAAAGGAGACTTCCTTGGAAAAACAGTTCAGGTAATTCCTCATATTACTAACGAAATCAAACGTAGAATTAAAATTCTTTCAAAACAGAACTACGATATTATCATTACTGAGATCGGAGGAACTGTAGGGGATATTGAATCTTTACCCTACATTGAAACTGTTCGCCAGTTGAAATGGGAATTAGGAGAGAGCAATTCTATGGTGATTCACCTTACTTTACTGCCTTATCTTGCTTCAAGTGGAGAATTGAAAACAAAACCATCCCAGCACTCCGTTCGTCAGTTGATGGAAAGCGGAATTATGGCAGATGTTTTGGTGTGCAGAACAGAACATAAGATTCCTAAAGATCAGAGAGCAAAATTAGCTCAGTTCTGTAATGTTCCTTTGGATAATGTTATCGAATGTAAAGATCTTGAAACGATCTATGAAGTTCCAATGTACCTTCAGAAGCAGAACTTTGATGATGTAGTTTTGAAAGAACTGGATCTGAAAAGCGATAAAGATGCTGATCTTAAAGACTGGAAGAGTTTCCTTAAAAAATTTCAGAATCCTAAGAAGACTGTTGAAATTGCATTGGTTGGAAAATATGTTTCCCTTCAGGATTCTTATATCTCTATTGCTGAAGCATTCAAACATGCAGGTGCAGACCTTGAAACTGAAGTAAAAGTAAGATGGGTATACAGTGGAGATATTACGGAAGAAAATATCAAAGATACACTGAAAGGTGTGAATGGTATCCTTGTAGCACCAGGTTTTGGAGACAGAGGAATTGAAGGAAAAGTTCTTACCGCAAAATATGCAAGAGAAAATAAAATTCCAATGTTGGGAATCTGTTTAGGAATGCAGATTATGACGATTGAATTTGCAAGAAATGTTTTAGGACATACCAAAGCAAACTCCATGGAATTTGATACCGCTACTCCTGATCCTGTAATTTCTTTGATGGAAGAACAGAAAAATGTAGTAGATAAAGGAGGAACAATGCGTCTTGGAGCATGGAAGTGCTCATTGAAAAACGGTTCTAAATTATACGATATCTACGGAAACAAAAATATCTCTGAAAGACATCGTCACCGTTATGAATTCAACAGTGATTATCTTCAGGAATTTGAAAAGAATGGTTTCCTTGCTACAGGTACCAACCCTGAAACAGGTTTGGTAGAAGCCCTGGAACTTCCTGATCACCCGTTCTATGTAGGGGTACAGTATCACCCGGAATATAAAAGTACGGTAGCAACACCGCATCCGCTATTCAGAGCTTTCATCAAAGCTTGCGAAAAGAAATAAGGTAAAATTTTAGCATAAACGTCTACCCATAAACTCAGGCTGATTATTCTCAGCTTGAGTTTATTATATAGTAACAACGTAAAGCATAGAGTTTTGATAAAAAAACAGTATTTTTGTCAGCTCAAATTATGTACACCCGTACGTACATTTTAAATTTAAAATTTTAATATAAAATAAAATGCAACAAAACAACGGAATCGATAAGAAGCAAATGATTAGTTTCGCGGTTTTATGCCTTGTTCTCTTCGGTTTTATGTTCTATTTCCAGAACAAACAAACGAAAGAAGCGGAGTTGAAAGCTCAGGAGCAGAAAACGGAACAGGCAAAAAATGCCGTAAAGCAAACTCAGGCAAGCAATATCAATCCAAATGTAACTCCTAATGCCATTCAGACAGCAAGTCTTGGGAATAATGAACTGAAACTTGAATTTTCAAGCTTAGGAGGACAGGTTTCCAAAGTAGAACTTTTAAAATATAAAGCCTACAACCACAAAACAGATAATGCAGATCAGCCTCTTTATCTTATCACAAAGAATAATTCAAACTACGGTTTTCAGTTTAAAGATAAAACAGGGAAAATCGTTAATACTAAAGATTTAGTTTTCTCACCAGCTGTTAATGGAAATGCTGTAACCTTAACTGCAGATTACAATGGTGCTGTCATTCAATTCATTTACACACTATTACCAAAATATACCCTTGATTTTAAAGTAAGAACTCAGGGACTTTCTAAAATTACTTCTGATAACAAAGCAGATTTTATCTGGGATTATAATGTAAGAAACCTTGAAAAAGGTAGAGCTCAGGAACAGTCTCACTCAGAATTTTCTTATGCCTTCAATAATTATAAAGACTATGATTATGATGGAAGAACCACAATGGAAGAGGAAAAAGAAACTCTTAACTGGATTGGTGTAAAGCAGCAGTTTTTCTCTTCAGTGATTGAAGCTAAAAACGGATTTACACAAAGTAAAGGTAATCAGGAGAATGTTGAAGAAGGAGAGTATCTGAAGAAATTCAACTACGAAGGTTTTGTTCAGATGACAGGAAGCGAGCTGAACCAGGATTTCACATGGTATTTTATGCCATTGGATTTGCCATTGCTTAAATCTTACGATAAGAATTTTGATGAAATCCTTCCGTTAGGCTGGTCATTCATCGGGGCAATGAACCGTTATTTCTTCATGTGGTTATACAGTATTATCGCTGCGTGGGGCTTATCAGCAGGTTGGGTGATTTTTGTAATGACGATCATCGTAAAGCTGATCCTGTCGCCAATTATGTATAAGCAGCACAAACTAAGTGCTATGATGAAGGTGATCCGTCCTGAAATTGATGAGGTGAACGCGAAGTTCAAGGATGCAGATCCGATGAAGAAGCAGCAGGCAACGATGGAAGTGTATAGAAAAGCTGGAGTGAATCAGATGGCGGGATGTTTACCGGCATTAGTTCAGATTCCTATCTTCTATGCTTTGTTCCGTTTCTTCCCGAACTTTATTGATCTTAGAGGTCAAGGGTTCTGGTTTGCCAAAGATTTGACAGCGTATGATGATTTGATCAAGCTTCCGTTTAAAATTCCTTTCCTTGGAGACCATTTAAGTATTTTCGCTTTAGCCTGTACAGTTGTTATTTTAATCTATACTGTTATGACTTCAGGAAATATGCAGCAGCCTCAGCAGGAAGGAATGCCAAATATGAAGGTGTTAATGTATATCTTCCCGATTACATTCCTGTTCTTCCTTAATACTTCGGCTTCAGGTCTTTCATGGTATTATTTTGTATCGAATGCGATTAACATCCTGATTATCCTTGTTATTAAGTACTTGATCCTGGATGAAAAGAAAATCCATGCCCAGATTCAGTCTAATAAGGAAAAACCGAAAGCGGAAGGTAAATTCCAGAAGAGAATGAGAGAAATGATGGAGAAGGCTCAGGAGCAGCAAAAAGCTCAGGAACAACAAAGAAATAAAAAGAAATAAATTCTTAATAATACGTTAAAAAAGAGAAGCAATTGAACAATTGCTTCTCTTTTTTTATCTGTAATTTATTTAGAATGATTTTAAATTTTCAATCAGTGGATGAAAAATTTAATAATTGAAAAATCAGTTACTTTTAATCATATTTCAATCTGAAAGACTGTCTGTGATATCGGGTCGGTCCATGTTTAATAAGCGCATCCTGATGTTTTTTAGTAGCATAGCCAAAATTGGTATCCCACCCATATTCAGGATGTTCTTCATGAAGCTGAATCATTAACTTGTCTCTATAATTTTTGGCAAGAATAGACGCTGCAGCAATCGACAATACTTTAGAATCTCCCTTAATAATGCATTGGTGCGGAATGTAGTTGTAGGGATGGAATTTATTTCCGTCCACCAGAATAAGTTCAGGAGTAATCGTTAATTTATCCAGCGCACGATGCATTGCATGGATGCTTGCATTAAGAATATTATGCTCATCAATAAAGGAGGGAGGTAGTTCTGCGATGGCGTAGTTTTTCACATTATCTTTAATGTAGCTATCAAGTTCCATACGTGTTTTAAACGTTAGCTTTTTTGAATCATTAACCAGATTTTGTTCAAAATCATCATCCAAAATTACCGCTGCCGCTACCACCGGCCCACTTAAGCACCCTCTTCCTACTTCATCACATCCTGCTTCGATGTAAAGGTTTGACCAGTTTTTTATTAGCTCCATGAATTGTATCTATACTGCAAAAATATAAAATTTTACAGGAAAGTATTTTATAGGATTTATTATTGTCATTATTTCAGTTATTATTTATTTCTATTCGGATTCTGGTAATTTAAATATATTTTTTTCACTATTTGTGGGTAATTGATTCCTTTTTCAGGGTGAAAATATTATATGCATTGCATTGTATTTTGATTTTTATAGAGTTTTTTATCTTTTATAAGTGACTTATTTTATTGTTAATCAGTTGGTTTGATGTACTTTTTGTGCATTTTTTCTATAGATAATATAAATATTTATTATTGTTAATATTTCTTAAAAAAATATAATGTCTTAATGGTTTATTTTTGTTAAATATGTGTTTTTTAACAAAAAATAGTATACTTTCATTAGTTTTTTTTATGTAATGT
>NZ_SCNC01000058.1:0-1185 GCF_005503635.1 Chryseobacterium sp. 2VB | reverse complement strand
AGGGGCAACTGGCCGGCGTCGAGTTGGGCCACGAGCTGCTCGAGTTCCTGAAGGGCGGCCTCGTAGCTGGGGGCCACGGGCGAGGTGTCGGCGGCGGCCGAACGGGCGGGCGGTGGCGTCATGGGCCTCTTGAAGGAAATGCCGGCGGTCGGTGAACCCCCGGGGGGCATTCCAGCCAAATGGGGCATTTTAGCGATGGGGCATTTCCGCCGGCCGGTGCTTGGTGCACCCCGGGGGTACAATCCGCGCTCTTTTTTTCCTCAACGACGGGCCCTGCGGGCCCGGAGGGACGCACCACTTCACCCATCCCGCGCGAATTCGTCTGACGAGCACAGCGCTAGGGGTCGACAGACCCCGCCCTGCCCCTTCATAGGGGGAGTCTTTAGGTCAGGACAAGCATGTCTGATTTGAGTCTTCAACTGCAGCAGGCCAAAAGCCAATTCCCGGTGTCGAGCTACTTCGACCAGGCGCTGTTCCAGCGCGAGCTGGAGACGATCTTTCAGCGCGGGCCCCGCTACGTGGGGCACGCCCTTTCCGTTCCGAACATCGGCGACTACCACGCCCTGCCGCAAGAGGGCGGGGGCCGCGCGCTGGTGCGCACGCCCTCGGGCGTCGAACTGATCTCCAACGTCTGCCGCCACCGCCAGGCGGTGATGCTCAAGGGCCGCGGCAACCTGCAAGGCCACAGCCCTGGCCATGCGGGCGGCAACATCGTGTGTCCGCTGCACCGCTGGACCTACAGCGGCACGAACACGCCCGCCGGGGGCGGCCCCGCCGGCCAGTTGCTGGGCGCGCCGCACTTCCAGCAGGATCCTTGCCTGAACCTCAACAACTACCGCCTGCGCGAGTGGAACGGCCTGCTGTTCGAGGACAACGGCCGCGACATCGAGTCCGACCTGGCCGGCATGGGCCCGCGCGAGCTGCTCAGCTTCGAGGGCATGGTGCTCGACCACGTCGAGCTGCACGAGTGCCACTACAACTGGAAGACCTTCATCGAGGTCTACCTCGAGGACTACCACGTGGGTCCCTTCCACCCGGGCCTGGGCAACTTCGTCACCTGCGAGGACCTGCGCTGGGAGTTCCGGCCCGAGTACTCGGTGCAGACCGTGGGCGCGCAGAACCTGCGGGAAAAGGCCGGCAGCCCGACCTACCAGCGCTGGCACGAGGTGCTGATGGCCTACCGCC
>NZ_SCNC01000031.1:0-56892 GCF_005503635.1 Chryseobacterium sp. 2VB | reverse complement strand
TATTGCCACGTTTAAGTAAACGTTTATCGGCTAATTCCCTGAAATTTCTTGTCATAATACTAAATAACAATAAATGTATAAAACTAGGAATAATTGTGTCCACACGATAGTCCTCTGGAGGGGAATGTAGGAAAGCTTAACTGCTATTACTCGTTACATAAGCTTTTCGTAACCTTACCTGTAAGAACAGGCAAGAAAGTTTATCCCGCACTATAAAACCCGTTACCTCGTAACACGCACCCCGTAACCCTCAAACCCTCAAACCCTCAAACCCTCAAACTCACTACTTATCCCCTCTCAATTTATGCTGATACTCCGTAGGTGCCATTCCGATTACCTTTTTGAAGATATTACTGAATGACGAGAGGCTGTTGTACCCAACCATCATGGCAATCTCATACATATTGTATTTTCCTTCCAGCATCAGCTCAAGGGAACGGGTAATTCTCAACGCTCTCAGAAAGCGAACGTAATTCATGCCCAGAATCTCTTTAAATTTCCTTGAAAGGGTTCTTGTACTCATTCCGAATTCTTTTGCCGTAGATTCAATCGTGAGGGGCTTCTCAAGGTTAGTATGAATATATCTTGCAATCTTCAGCAATGTTTCATCTTTTGGAAAAGGGTGTTGTATCGGAAATGCCAGATGTTTATGTTTCTTTTCCTGTAAAACTCCTTTAAGAGCTTTGAGAAAATAATATTTTGAGGTATCATTTTTTGTGATTTTTCCATCCCAGTCTTTAGTATAGAAAATCATCTCACGAAGGAGATTATTGACAGAGTAAATATTGATTTCATCAAAAAAGCCACTTTCATTTTCTTCTTTCTTAAAATAAAAGTTATACAAATCGACTTTGGGGCTGGTTGAAAAAATATAATGCGGTGTACCGGCAGGAATCCACATAAAGCATCTGGCAGGAAGATACCAGTGTTTCTGATCCGTAAAAACATGCACAATACCGCCTTCTGCATAGACTAATTGTGCTGAACTGTGATAATGAATCTCTGTGGTAACATTTCCTGTGAGCACATGATAGATGTAAAATTCGGCATCATCTTCTTCTACCGCTTTAAAATGGCTGTCGTTCATACTCTAAAGGTAAGAAGAATTTTTAAATTGGCGTAAATGAGCAAATATTTTTCTGTTTTCACAAATAGGGTCTGTAGCTTCTCATCGTAACTTTGCTGCATCAAAATCATTTTAGCAAAAATCCTTTAATTAATTTATGAATATCATATTGAACGCATGCCGGTATATGTGCATTGCGTTGTGCTTATTATTGAGCAGTTTTTTACATTCACAGATGATCGATTACCAGCATCTCGGCTTACAGCAAGCTGTAGAGATTGGTTTGAAAAATAATAAAAACATACAGATCAGTCATCTGAAACAGGAAATGTCCGTGACCAAAGAGAAAGACCTCAAGATGGAGAAACTCCCAGATATTGAATTTCATACGAGCTATAATCAGGTAACCAACCTGTTCCAGCATCAGAATGGCGTATTTAATAAAGCGACCAAGTACGATGTGATTAATGGAATGTATGATTTTACATTATCCGCTTCCATTCCGGTGTACATGGGAGGAAAAATTAAAAATACAGAAAGGAAAGCGGCTATTGACACTGAAATTTCTGCTTTAAAAACCCATCTTGACGAAAGACAGCTTAAAATGTCCATCATTACGGCTTTTCTACAGATCCATCATTTAAAAGAGCAGCAGAGCCTTATTAATGATAAAATGAAGGAAGATTCCGTCAACATCAGGCAGGTAAAAGCATTGAAAGCTAATGGTGTTGTAACGGTCAATGAAGTCTTAAGAACTTCACTACAGCTATCCAACCATAAAATGAGCTGGACGGAACTGGATAACGATATTCAGATTGCAGAGCACAAACTGAAAACAATTCTTTCGCTTCCGGAAAATCAGGAAATGCACGTCAATACAGAAGATCTTATTTCAGACAATGCTGCTATTCCTTATGTTGATGAGCTTACAGAAACAGCTTTAAACAAAAATGAGTCTGTTGAAATCACCCATAAGAATCTTTCTCTTAAGGAACTGGATCAAAAGATTACCAAAGCGAATTATTTACCCAAAATTACCGCTGGCGGAGAATATTTCCTAAAGTATCCGAACATGATGTTTTTCCCTCCGGAACCTTATGCGTATCGTTTGGGAATGGTGGGGGTAAATCTTACCTATCCTATCGAAAATCTGTACAAAAATAAATACAGAATGCAGGAAGCACGGGAAAATATTGATCTTGCCAAACTTCAGATTGAAGAAAACGAGGAAAATGTAAGACACAATGTTTATGAGGCTTATAAAAAGTTTGAAGAGACAGACCAGAAGGTAAAAATTGCTGAAGAAGCGATTAATCAGGCTAAGGAAAACTACCGCATTGTAAAAACAAAATATGCCAATAAGCTAAGTCTCATCACTGAACTGATAGACGCAGACAATGCTTATCTGGAAGCTGAATCTAATCTTATTTCCGTTAAAATCAACAGACAACTTAAATACTACCAACTCCAATATACGATTGGGAACTTATAAAAACTATGGCACAGAAACAATTGACACAAAAGGAAAAAAGAATCAACAAGTCCATTACTTTACTGGCCTGGATTCTGATCATTAGCGGTATCACGGGAATGATAAGTTTTTATCTTTTTTCGAGAAAGAATGTGACAACGAATGATGCACAGATTGAGCAATATATCACGCCTGTATCCAGTAAGGTATCAGGTTTCATCAAAACGATACGGTTTAACGAAAATCAGTTTGTACATAAAGGCGACACTTTAATTGTCATCGACAACAGAGAGTTTGTCAATCAGGTACACATGGCTGAAGCGAATCTTCACGCTAATAGGGCAACCATCAGTACCATTGAAAGCGGTGTCAGCACCAAAGAAAGTGATACAAAGATTATTGATGCTAAAATTGCCTCTGCAAAAATTGATATCTGGAGAACGGAACAGGATTTTAAAAGATATAAAAACCTTTTGGCAGAAGATGCTGCTACCGAACAGGAATTTGAAAATGTAAAAGCTTCTTATGAACAATCAAAAGCCAATCTTTTAGCATTGGAACAGCAGAAAAATGCAGTAAAAGCCGGAGCGAACGAACAACAAACCAAAGTGGCTCCCGTAAAAAGCCAGATCCAGCAGAGTTCTGCCAATCTTAACAATGCGAAGCTTTATCTTTCTTATACTGTAATTACGGCTCCTTATGACGGATGGGTCGGAAAGAAGACCATTCAGGAAGGGCAATTGATTAAAGAAGGCCAGGCCTTGGTACAGATTGTCAGCAAAGAGAAATGGATCATTGCCAATTACAAAGAAACACAACTTGGACAGATTGATCAGAGCAAGGAAGTAATTATTACTGCGGATGCTTATCCCGATGTTGAGTTTAAAGGGAAAATTCTTTCCGTTTCTCCTGCATCAGGTTCTCAGTTTTCTTTGGTAAAACCGGATAATGCCACCGGAAATTTTGTGAAAATAGAACAAAGATTTCCTGTAAAAATTATTCTGGATAATAACAAAAACAATGAAAAGCTGCTTTCCGGAATGAATGTTCTGGTGAGCGCGAAGAAGATTTAAGTTTGAAAGTGGGAGCATTTTAGGGTTATAGAGTATAAAAATATCATGTGTTATTACCATTTTCAAATTCTCTCATTTTCAAATTTTCAAATTAAATTATTTTTTTAGCGAAAAGGCAAACCGCAAAATAGCAAATCTGCCAATTTTTTCTTCGAGCATATTGGCCGTTTTACCTTTTACTTTTACACCCTTTTACCCTTTGTCTTTTCGCATTTTTCATTCAGATTAAACAGCAGAAAAACGATTTTTTGCTTTTTATCCACCATAAAAATTATGCAACATAATACAGTTTATCATAAATGGGTACCACAATGGCTGAAACTGCCACTTCTTATACTGGCATTGTTTCCCCACCTGATGTTGTTGTCGCTTTTACATTCGAACAGCGCCTTCACATCTTCTTTTATGGATGTCGATTCAGATGACATCCAGTATTTAATGATTTTGATGTACGGGACATTTGTGGTTACCCTTTTAGTATTACAGAGGTTTATGGCCTATTTCAGCGTGAAATACTATGTTTTGCTGATGGCCTCTATTTCGGTGATTATTCTTTATGTTTTATCAGTCACCAATGATTATCATGTCATATTGGTGATCCGGTTTTTAGAAGGAATTTTCGGGTTGCTGGAAGGTGCTATTTTCCTGCCTTTAATTATTGCAGAATTAAAAACAAAGCACGCCAAAGTCTTAGCATATCTTTTTATGTATACGATTATGCTGACCGGAGGAACTATTACGACTTCCCTGTTAAAATCAAGTATTGAAGATTATGATTTCCAACATATGGTTCTGATGATGGTCTACTTCCATGTGTTTGTACTGATCATCGGTATTGCTCTGTTCAACAGAAACCGTTTTTTTCCTAAAAAACCTTTGTATCAATTGGATATTACAAGCTGGTTTCTTCTTTGGGTATGCCTGCAGGCTGGCGGCTATGCCATTATTTATGGAAAAAGACTGATGTGGTTCCAATCTGATACCATTATCATGTGTCTGTTTATATTTCTTCTTTCCGGAGGTTTATTTATGTTGAAACAAAGAAATTCCAAGAGACCGTTGTTCCATTTCGAAGTTTTCAGTTCCAAAAATGTCATTGCGGGAATGATCCTGTTTTTCATTTTTTATCTGATCCGTTCCGGGTTGAATAATGTCTACAGCATCATGGCTACCGTATGGAAATGGCCCTGGGATTATATTGTGAACATCCAGTACTGGAATGTGGCAGGAACTCTTTTGGGTATTTTGTTGTCAGGAATCTGTCTGGTTCGGGGAATTTCCTCAAGGTTTGTTTTCTTTACAGGATTTCTTTTACTGGCCATTGACTGTGCATGGTTTACCTATACTTTTTATCCTGACACTACCCTTTCTACCATCTGTCCGCCCTTATTTCTACAGGGAGCTGCTCAAGGATTATTGTTTACGCCGCTTGTTTTCTTTTTAATTTCAGGAACACCGGAAGAATATGTATCCAATGCTACCGCGCTGGGAACCACCACCCGTTTCTGGACAACCGCTATCGGTTATGCTTTGATGCAAAATCTGATGTTATTTTTAACATTAAAACATTCCGACAGTCTTAGCGCTAATCTCACAGATACGAATCCTGTCTTCTATAACCAGTGGAATCAAATCTTTGGAGCCAATATTTCCAAACTACAGGTTAACGATTCTTTATCCATGACAGCCGGTGCTTTTAAAGCTAAAATAACCGCTCAGTCAATTCTTCTTTCCAATATGGAAATTTTCACGGGTCTGTTCTGGCTGGCTCTTATTACTGCAATTGGGCTGCTGTTGTATCATCCTGTAAAAATTGCGGTACGAAATATCATGTAGAATTATTCTCCCCAAAAAGACCAGACTGTTCCGTTGAAAACTGCTAATTGCTTTTTCTGGGTATCATAAACCATCATACCGGCTGCAGGAGAAATAATATTGAGGTGAGGAGAAGCTACTTTCGGTAAAATCATGGCTTTATTACTGTCTTCAAGCACAAGAATTCCTGAAACGGAAGATGGTGCGCCTACGGAAACTTTTGCATCAGGCTGATCTGCCAGACTATCCTGCAGACTTGTATCCGCAGTACCTGTTGTATCTACGGAAAGATCTTTCCAAAGGTTATTCTGATACACTTTCACCTTCATATCCGAAGTATCAAAAACCAGAGTACCATTCACAGGATTCTGAATGCCCGAGGTATTAGTTACCCAGGGAAGAACAAGCCCGCGGTTCTCACTCCCGAATTCAATAGATGATGAAGCCGATTCTAAAACAGTTTTCCCTAAAGCAACCTGTGCATTCAAAATTCCGGAAGCCGCTATTGTAATGATTAAGACTATTTTTTTCATAACGATTCAGTTTTTGGTTAATCCGGGCAGGTTTGGGTATTGAAACATTTCCAGCCTGCAGCTGTTCCGTCAATATTAACCTGCAGACAATTTTGAGTCGTATTGTAAACCATCATTCCTTCTTTAAGATCTGCCTGTGGAATGGCTGCTACCTGAGCATCGGAAAGTCTGTTAAGAACAAAACCTTTATTTTTTGATTCCAGTACAGCCCACGCTCCTTTTCGTACACCCGGCCAGTTGTTTCCTCCTTTATCTGCCCTGCCTAATGAAGTAATTCCAAAATCCGGAGAAAGAACAGTTCCTGCTGTAGCTGCAGGTTTATAACAAGGTACAGTCCCCTGAATCGTAACGGTTACTGTTGCCGTATCACAATTTGACGGAGAAGCAGTCTGACAGATTTGATAGACTAAAGTATAATTACCTGGAGGCGTTCCCGGAGCTACCAGAATATGTCCATCCGTAGTATTCAATGAAATATTGGGATTTGAGGTGGATACCTGAGATAAGATAACATTGGAAAGGGTTGCCTGTGCTCCGCCATACGTTTCAAAGTCGTTACCCAGTACAATTCCCACAGAAGATCCTCCTGCAGCAATAGTATAGGTATCATCTACCGCCATTGGAGGAAAATCTCCATTAATGGCAGGACAAAATCCGGGATTAATGATCAGAGGCGCACTACAGCTGTTGGTAGAAGCGCAATCATAGGTAACATTCGTCAGAAAACTTGGATTACTGTTCATGAAAACCGTGCCTGGGTCAGAAACACCTGTTGTTCTTCTGAAATCAAGATTGGGCCCCACAGCCACATTTCCCACCTGAATAGGATTTTGCAACACTATATATCCTTTTTTTGTGGATGAAGAAGGTCCCTGAATGGCAGCATTTCCCCCTTGATACTGGTTCAGCGCCAGTTCTCCTTCATTATAAATAACAGCATCAGCAGGGGCATTATTCATATTTCCCGTAGAGGTAAAAAGTCCAAAATTAAAAATTTCGCTGCTGCTTCCGGACAAATTAATATCTCCCCCAACTGTAAAAATTCCAGTATTGATAATTTTACCGCCATTAATATTAAATCCGTTCTGAGAGATAATGGTTCCACAATTGACATATACACTCTGTTCGTTATTCCCGTAATTACCGCCAATAAATATCAATCCGCCTCCTTCATTCCGGAATAAAGTGGTAGCAGAGCTGCTCATATTCAGGTTTCCGTTAATATTCAGATTTCCAAAATTATCAATCTTATTGGTGGAATTATCCCCTAATTGCAAAACTCCCATTTCTATAAGTCCCTCATTGACAATTTCATTGATCTGTCCGTCTATGGTGAGATTTCCATTCCCTCCGCCTACTGCTATATTCCCGGTATCATAAACATGAACATTGAGATTGGCAACACTCGTTATGGTCTGATTAAAATTGAGTGTTCCATGCACTTCAAGGCTTACAGGTGCATTGGCCGCTCCGCTTATACTATTCTGAAACTGCAAGGTAACACCGGAAGCAATGCAAATCTTAGCATTTGTCCCGAACGTCGGATTATTGAATGTCATATCGGAAGTAAAGCAGACTGTTGTATTATCAGGAAAATGATAATTGGGATCGGTAGGGTTTTGAACACCGCAGCCTGTACATTGTGCGTAACTGAAATAATAAAAGAATACAGGGAATAAATAGAGTAATTTTCTCATCCTTACATTTTATATAAATAAAACTACAAAATTTTTATCACCAAATAATGATTTTTATAATATTTATCATTATATTAATTAAAAAATAATATAAGATGATTTTATTCAAATCAATATTTAAATATTATTAATAAATTTCCAACCTATACGATCCTGAAAATAAGAACGTTCAATATTATAAAAGTCACCGATGGAAATTGAGAGTATTCTACTGAAGCAAAGAGATTTTTTCAAAACACAGCAGACCAAAAGCCTTGCTTTCCGGAAAATGTATCTTGAAAAGCTTAAAAACCTTATTATTTTTCATGAAAACATGCTGTATGAGGCTATTAACAAGGATTTTGGAAAATCAAAATTTGACACTTTTACTACCGAATTGTCTTTTATTCTGAATGATATCAATTATTATCTTAAGAACCTAAAATCCCTTTCAAAGCCTAAAAAAGTCAGAACCAATCTTGTCAACCAATTGGGAAGCAGTAAAATTTACGCTGACCCGCTTGGCTGTGTACTCGTCATCGGAGCCTGGAATTATCCTTATCAGCTATCACTTTCTCCCATTATTGCAGCAATGGCTGCCGGAAACTGCTGTATTCTGAAGCCTAGTGAAATAGCAGAGAATACAATGAAAGCAATGGCAGCAATCATCAATGAAAACTTTCCGCCTGAATATCTGTATGTGTATGAAGGTGGTATTGATGAAACCACAGCTCTTTTAAAACTAAGGTTTGATAAAATATTCTTTACCGGAAGCACGAAAGTCGGAAAGATTGTGTACAAGGCAGCTGCAGAGCATCTAACTCCTGTAACCCTGGAACTGGGTGGAAAATCTCCGGCTATTGTTACAAAAAATGCCAATCTCGAAATGGCTGCCAAAAGAATTGTGTGGGGAAAATTCCTCAATGCCGGACAAACGTGTGTAGCTCCCGATTACCTCCTGGTGGAAGAAACCATTCAGGAGCAGTTTCTGGAAATGCTCAGAAAATATATTAAAGAATTCAAATACGATCATGGCTCTGAACAATATACAAGAATTATCAACCAAAGGAATTTTCAGCGCCTTATACATCTTATCAATAAAGAAAAAATCTATTCAGGAGGAAATTTTGATGAAGAAAAACTCTATATAGAACCCACTATTCTGAATCATATAGACTGGAATGATGACATTATGCAGGAAGAAATTTTCGGACCGCTCCTGCCTGTCATCAGTTTTCAAAATTACAATGCAGCTCTTAATTCTGTTTTAGAACTTGAAAAACCGCTGGCCGCTTATCTTTTTACCAATGATTCGGAAGAAAAAGAAAACTTCACCCGTAAATTGTCATTCGGAGGAGGCTGTATCAATGATACCGTGATGCATTTAAGCAATGATCATCTTCCTTTTGGAGGAGTGGGCAATTCAGGGATTGGGAATTATCATGGAAAATATGGTTTCGAAACCTTTTCACACCCAAAAGCAGTTCTTGAAAAAGCAAGCTGGGGAGAACCGAATATCAAATATCCGCCTTATTCAGAGAAAAAATTAAGCTGGATAAAGAAATTAACGTAATTAATCCCAAAATGGAGAATTTTAAAAATAATATTGTACTTTTATTTCTGTTAATCAACAAAATAAAAACATTATGAAAAATTTCAAAAAATTATCCCGTGAAAAATTGAGATCAATTTCAGGTGGAAAATCATGCGCATCTTCTTGCTCCGATGGATCTATGGTATATGTTAGTTCATGCAGTTCTTGCATTAGTTATTCCGGAGGTGCGGCATGTTATGATGCTAATGGAAGAGGAGCAATACATGTAGAATTATGTGAAAGCAATTAAAAAACACCCCCTTTCAAAATTTGAAAGGGGGTTAATATTTTAACTAGGTTTCCATTTTTCTAAGAATTCTTTTACTTTTTCCAAGCTATACCCTTTTCCTTCTTCTAAAACATCGCTTTGCTGAATATGAACTTTTTTCCCATTTTTATCTAAAATAATAAAGAATGGATAAAATTGCTGCTCTTTTACATTGATATACTTCCCGAAAACTGTCTCATTCTTATTCTCAGGAGAATAATTCAAATGATAATATTCGTAGTTTTTATCTACTAATTCCTTCAGTTCAGGAGTAGTCTGTACGTAATTATTAAAACGAAGACACCAGATACACCAGTTTCCACCAGCCTGGATCATCACATTCTTTCCTTCTTTCTTAGCTTGAGCAACCAGTTTATTAATATCAGCCTGAGCATCTGCTTTTGGGTCATAAGGTTTAGGAAGCTTAGCCTTTTCTTCAGCTGCCTTTTTCTGAGCCTCTAATTTTGCCTGTTCTGCAGGCACTATAAGAGCTGTTTTTTGTTTTCCGTTATCAGGCGAATTCTTTACTTCTTGTGAAAAAGCAAAAGCACTTAATCCCAGAGAAGCGAATATTATCAATTTTTTCATAATATAAAAGTAAAAAAATAACATATATCCCTCAGCAAAAATAGAACCATAATTTTATTATCACTAAATTTGCGTGTTTTATGAATTTTCTAATCAAAATATTATTCCTGATCTCAAAGCTTCCGCTGAAAATACTCTATGTTTTTTCGGATGTTATCTTCTTCCTGAATTATTATATTGTGGGATACAGAAAAGAGGTTATTACTCAAAACCTTAGAAACTCTTTTCCGGATAAATCTGAAGAAGAAATTAAAAAGATCCGAAAGAAATTCTACCTTAACTTTTCAGATTATCTGGTAGAAACGATTAAATCTTTCAGCATTTCTGAAACAGAATCCAGAGTGAGAATGCAGCACATCAATCAGCATTTATTTCACGAAGCTAAAGAAGAAGGTAAAAATATTATTCTTTTGGCAGGCCACGTTTTCAATTGGGAATGGATCAATGCACTGGCAAGAATTATTCCTCAGGCGCACTGCCATCCGGTTTACAGAAAAGTAAACAGTGATTTTTGGGAGAATCAGATGAAGAAAGTCCGGAACAAATTTGGAAACGAAGCATTGGAAGCCAATGAGGTTATTCTGAATATTTTCAGATCTAAAAACAACGGTGACTCAGCGTATATGTTTGTCGCTGACCAAACGCCTCACCATGCTCATGTCACTTACGGATTAGAATTTCTAAATCAACGTACTCCTGCTTTTATAGGCTATGACAGGCTTGCCACAAGAATGGACCTTGTGTTCATCTATTGTGAAATGAAAAAGGTAAAACGGGGTTATTATCAGGTTAATTATCACAGAATATATCCGGATGGTGAAAAGTTTACAGAAAATGAGGTCGTGAGAAAATTTCATAAATTATTGGAAAACACTTTACACAAATATCCTGACAACTACCTTTGGTCACATAGAAAATGGAAATATCAGGACTCTATCAAAAACTTTGATTCCGAAAAAAAATAGGTTGACATGCAGAAAAAACTGGCAGTTGCCATCTTAAACTGGAACGGCAGAAACTGGCTTGAGAAATTTCTTCCGGGTGTAGTTCAATTTTCTCAGAATGCGGACATCTATGTGATAGACAATCTTTCTACGGATGATTCTGTTGAGTTTCTACAAAAGAATTTTCCCACAGTACATATTATTAAAAATGATAAGAACTATGGGTTTGCAGGCGGCTATAATGAAGGACTGAAATCCATCAGACATGAATATTACTGTCTTCTCAATTCCGACGTAGAAGTTACTGAAAACTGGACAGAACCTGTGTTGGAATTGTTAGAAAACAATCCAGCTATATCCGCAGTACAGCCCAAAATTTTATCTTTTCATAACAGAAGTTATTTCGAATTTGCCGGAGCTGCCGGCGGATTGATAGATAATCTTGGGTATCCGTACTGTAGAGGAAGGGTTTTTGATGATCTGGAAGAAGATAAAGGCCAGTATAATGATGAAACAGAGATCTTCTGGGCATCAGGATGCTGTTTTTTTATCCGTTCAAAAGATTTTTGGGAGCAGAATGGTTTTGATGCCAGATTTTTTGCCCATCAGGAAGAAATTGATCTTTGCTGGAGGCTTATTAATTCAGGAAAAAAGATTTATTATACAGGAAACTCCAAAGTTTATCATGTAGGTGGTGGAACACTCAACAAGCAGAGTGCGCAGAAAACTTATTTAAACATGAGAAACAATCTTTCTATGCTGCTTAAAAATCTTCCCTTTTCACAGGTAATCTGGGTGATTTTTTTCAGATTATGTTTAGATGGTATTGCCGGAGTATATTTTGGAGTTAAGTATGGCATTTCCCATCTGTGGGCTGTATTGAGAGCTCACTTTGCGTTTTATAGTCACATTCCGGGAACTTGGAAACTTCGTCAAAGCCATCAGAAGAAGGATTTTTATCAATCAAAATGGCTGATTTTTAAGCATTTTTTAGGTGGCAGATGAGAGGTTATAGGTTGCAGGTAATAGGTAACAGGGATTAGGGATTGATTGAAAATTACGACTTTCTTACCTATCGTGAACTAAGAATTTATTAGAGTAAAAATTTATAACTTTAATTAATCTTAAGTTCAAAACCTTAAACCAGAGAACCAACAACAAAAAATAACCCATAACCCCGCAATAAATTATAATTTTAAGACAATGGATTTCTGTGCAATAGATTTTGAAACGGCAACACACGAGAAAAGTTCAGCGTGTGAGATGGGGATTTGTATCGTACAGGATTCTAAAATTGTAGAAACAAAGACCTGGCTGATCAAACCGCCGAGTTTTCCCTATTTCAGTAAATTTAACATTGCAGTGCATGGAATTCAGCCGGAGGATGTAAAAGATGCCCCTACCTTTGATGAAATATGGTATGAAGCTCAGGATATGATGTACGGAAGTCTTATGATTGCTCATAATGCAGGCTTTGACGCCTCTGTTTTAAGGGGATGCCTGCAGCATTACGGAATGTTTACTCCCAACTTGAACTATCTTTGCAGTATTCAGCTTGCCAAGAAATCATGGAATTATCTTCCTAAATATGGACTGAAGCCATTAGCAGAATATCATCAAATTGATTTTACCCATCACAGAGCAGGAGCTGATGCGGAGGTATGTGCCAAAATATCTTTACTGGCATTTGAAAAACTCTTCCTCACCAGTAATGATGAAGTAAATGAGTATATGAAAGCAAAAATTAAAAAGCTTTAGTCATCCTACAAACAATAGAACCCGGGTTCTTTGTAAAAACCTGTACTTGGTACAGAAGATCTGTTATTAATTACTCAACACTTCAGACAACAGATTGAATTTTGGAATATCAATTTCAAAAGTTTCCTGTGTCTCCATGTTTTTAACCAGGTATTTTCCGCTCATATTCCCTACTCCGGAACGAAGCATCACATTGGAAAAATAAGCAAAATCTTCATTGGTTCCTATCTCGGGAGTTAATCCGATCACCCCGTCGCCTATAATTTCTGTGTACCCGAATCCGACATCAAAAATCAACCATTTTCTTTTCAATACTTTGATAGGAAAGCTTCCGTCATTTTCTATCGTGATATTATATTTAAAAACGTAACGGTTTTCGGATGGATAACTGTTTTTACTATCATATTCAGGGATTACTGAAACTTTGATATTGGAAGTCATTTTTGAAAACATCATTGTAGTATTTTCTTAATAAATACAAAAATCTCGCCTTTTTTAAGGCGAGATCATATATTATGTTATAATTTTATTAAAAACTATAATCCAAGGCCTTTTCTTTCGTCACCTCCCATTAAAATTTCAACAGGGTTGTCGATACCTTCTTTTACCGCTACAAGGAATCCTACAGATTCTTTACCATCGATAATTCTGTGGTCATAAGACATGGCTACATACATCATTGGTCTGATTACTACCTGTCCGTCAACAGCAACCGGTCTCTGGATGATGTTATGCATTCCTAAGATTGCAGATTGAGGAGGGTTGATGATTGGTGTAGACATCATAGATCCGAAAGTACCACCGTTTGTAATGGTGAAAGTACCACCAGTCATTTCATCAACTGTAATTTTACCATCTCTTACTTTAGTAGCAAGATCTTTGATGTTTGCTTCAACAGCACTGAAAGACATGTTTTCTGCATTTCTCAATACAGGAACCATTAATCCTTTAGGACCTGAAACCGCAATTGAGATATCGCAGAAATCATAGTTTACTTTGAAATCACCATCGATAGATGCGTTTACATCAGGATACATTTGTAATGCTCTTGTAACAGCCTTTGTGAAGAAAGACATGAAACCAAGTCCAACTCCATGTTTCTGAGCAAATTCTTCTTTATATAGTTTTCTCAATCTGAAGATTTCAGACATGTCAACTTCGTTGAAAGTAGTTAACATCGCTGTTTCATTCTTCACAGAAACTAATCTCTGAGCGATTTTTCTTCTTAAAACTGAAAGTTTAGTAGTTGTAGTAGATCTTGAACCTGTTGCAGTAAGAGGGCTTCCTCCTAATGCAGGCACTGCTGCTAATTCAGCATCAGTTTTAGTAATTCTTCCGTCTCTTCCTGTTCCTGAAACCTGAGCAGCATCCATTCCTTTTTCGTCAAGGATTTTCTTAGCAGCCGGAGATGGAGCTCCTGTTGCATAAGTTTGTGGCGCAGCTACCGGAGCAGCAGGTTTTGGAGCTTCCTGTTTAGCAGGTTCAGCAGCTTTCGGAGCCTCTTCCTGTTTTGGAGCCTCAGCAGCAGGTGCAGCACCTTCCGGCTTTTTAGCATCCATATCAATTAAACAAACTACCTGACCTACTTGTACCACATCACCTTCTTCTGCTTTTAAAGTGATAACACCACTTTGTTCTGCTGGCAATTCAAGAGTTGCTTTATCTGAATCCACTTCGGCGATAGGTTGATCTTTTTCTACATAATCACCATCTTTTACAAGCCAAGTTGCAATTTCAACTTCTGTAATTGATTCGCCCGGTGAAGGAACTTTCATTTCTAAAACTGACATATCGAGTATTTTTTATTTTTTAATTGATTATTATTTAAATTAAGCTGTAACGGGTCTTTTTGCAGGAGCATCATCTCTGTCGAAAACTCTGTTGATCACTGCATTCTGGTTTTTCTCAAACATTTTGTGGCTACCTGGAGCCGGAGCACCGCTTGGTACCGGAGCAACTACCTGGATTCCTGTATCTCTGAAGTTTCTCAGGATATAAGACCATGCCCCCATGTTTTCAGGTTCTTCCTGAGCCCACACCAGTTGTTTTCTGTTTTCATATTTGTTGAAGATCGCTTCAATAGCATCTGTCTGAAGCGGATATAACTGCTCGAATCTTACCAAAGCAATGTTTTCACAGTTCAGTTCTTCTTTCTTCGCCAATAATTCGAAGTACAGTTTACCTGAACAAAGAACTAATTTCTCTACTTTTTTAGGATCTGCAGCAGGATCGTCTAATACCGGCTGGAATGCACCGTTTGCAAAATCTTCAAGCGGAGAAACCACTTTAGGGTGTCTCAACAGAGATTTAGGGCTCATTACGATCAATGGTTTTCTGAACGCCCATTTCAACTGTCTTCTCAATAAGTGGAAATAGTTGGCAGGTGAAGTAATATTGGCTACTACCATGTTTTCATTAGCACAAAGGGTAAGGAATCTCTCCAATCTTGCTGAAGAGTGCTCTGCTCCCTGTCCTTCTGAACCGTGAGGCAATAACATCACCAATCCGTCCTGGATTTTCCATTTTTCTTCTGCAGCTGCTAAATACTGGTCAACAATAATCTGAGCACCGTTCACAAAATCTCCGAACTGAGCTTCCCAGATGGTTAATGTATTTGGAGAAGCCATTGCATATCCGTAGTCGAAACCAAGTACACCATATTCTGAAAGGTGAGAGTTGAATACATCAAATCTGTTTTCAGAAACGTGTCTTAACGGGATGTATTCTTCTTCTGTATCTTCTGTTTTTACTACAGCATGTCTGTGAGAGAATGTACCTCTTTCCACATCTTCTCCGGAGATTCTTACATTGTGACCTTCTACAAGAAGTGTTGCATAGGCTAACCACTCTCCTAACGCCCAGTCTAATGAGTTGGCCTCAATAGCTTTGATACGGTTTTCAAAAAGTCTTGTAATTTTATTGATGAACTTTTTGTCTGCCGGAAGTGTAGACATTTTAAGCGCCAGTTCTTTCAGTTTCGCCAGATCATATTTTGTGTCTACCGGTGACTGAACTGCTCCTCTCTTACCAATTGGATAATTTACCCAATCTTCAGCCATGAACACATCCATAACGTTTTTCTCAATCTCTTTAGAAGCATCAAAATCTTTATCTAAAAGAGCCTTAAATTCCGTTTCCATTTTAGCGATTACATCGTTTGAAGTAATGCTGTCCTTAAGCAATTTATCTTTATAAATTTCTCTTGGATTCGGGTGTTTTGAAATGGTTTTATAGAGGTTAGGCTGAGTAAATCTTGGCTCATCTCCTTCGTTGTGACCGTATTTTCTGTATCCTAAAAGGTCGATATAAACGTCTTTACCGAATTTCGCTCTGAAATCAGCAGCAAAATGGATGGCATGAACAACCGCTTCAGCATCGTCAGCGTTTACGTGCATTACAGGAGATTCTGTAACTTTCGCAATGTCTGTACAGTATGTTGAAGATCTTGCGTCCATATAGTTGGTTGTAAATGAAACCTGGTTATTGACAACGATATGAACAGTACCTCCTGTTCTGTATCCTTCCAGCGTCATCATCTGAGCAACCTCGTAAGCAATTCCCTGTCCTGCAATAGCTCCGTCACCGTGGATGATGATTGGCAATACTTTAGAATAATCTTTGTATTTGTCATCTACTTTTGCACGGCAGATACCTTCTACAAGGGCAGCAACCGTTTCAAGGTGAGACGGGTTCGGAGTAAGGTTGATAGACACTTCTTCTCCGGAAGCTGTTTTGATCTTTTTAGATGATCCCAAGTGATATTTAACGTCACCTGAGAATACATCTTCTTCAAATTCTTTTCCTTCAAATTCTGAGAAAATCTGCTTGTAAGATTTTCCGAAAATGTTGGTAAGAACATTCAGTCTACCTCTGTGAGCCATTCCTAATACTACTTCATCTACTCCTAACTGAGAAGATCTTGAGATCAGCTGATCTAAAGCAGGGATTAATGTTTCACCTCCTTCTAATGAGAATCTTTTTTGTCCTACAAATTTTGTGTGAAGATAGTTTTCAAAAGCTACCGCCTGATTTAATTTTAATAAGATTTCTGTTTTTTCGTTGGCAGAAAGACTTGGGTGGTTTTCATTTACCTGAAGCCATCTTTTGATGAAATCTTTTTCCTCAACGTTGTTGATGTGCATGTATTCTACTCCGATAGAATCACAGTAGATGTTTTCAAGGTGCTTGATAAGGTCTGCCAGCGTAGCAGGCTCTTTCATTCCGGTTTCAACCGCACAGTTGAATTTTGTATTTAAATCTTCTTTAGAAAGACCGAAGTTTTCGATGTCTAAAGTAGGGGTATAATGTCTTCTTTCTCTAACCGGGTTAGTCTTTGTAAAAAGGTGTCCTCTCGTTCTGTAAGCCTCAATAAGGTTTACTACTTTAAATTCTTTCTTGATATGCTCAGGAACTTCTCCGTTGGATACTGCCTGAGAAATCTGTTGCTGAACTGCCGGGGCAGCATTGGCTGAAGCCTGAATAAATTGAGTGTTATCGTCATCTCCGTAGTTCTCCAAAGCAAAATCGAAGCCTTGAAAGAAAGCTTTCCATGATGGTTCAAGAGAGTCCGGGAATTTTAAGTACTGTTGGTATAAATCCTCAATTAATTGAGAATGAGCTGCGTTTAGGAATGAAAATCTGTCCATTATTACAGTTTATCTATTTATTAAAATTTATTTGTAGAATTAATCTTCAAATTTAATAAAAAAAACCGAGTTAGAACAGTCTGAAACCGTTAAAAAAACTTAAGAAAAAATAAATTAAAAAAAAATCACTTATACACTGATAATGAGAGCTTAACATTCACCTCCTGACCTTCCATAGGACGTTCAATAAAGGTCTGACGGATATCTCCGAAGCGCATCTCGTCTTTTTTGGCTTTCTGAATGAGCTGCTGAATGGCCCGAATTCGCCCCTCGTAGCTCCCTTTGTAGTAAATTACATAATTTTGAGACGGATTTACGGACCTGAAATTGAAATTATTATCAGACACTCCGATTTTCTTGGAAAGTGGAATTCCGAGGAAATAAGAAACCTCTTTGTCTTTGTAATTATCGGCGTCAGTAATCAGGATCGGGTACCCGAATTCATCGTCTCTTTTCCCGAGATCCATCGTCACAAAATTATAGACTTTATTATAATTCATGACAATATTTTTGTAAAGAGCATCTTTCTTGTTTGAAGTACTTACATTAATTCCCAACAAAAGTTTGTCTTCTTCATTTTCCACCATAAGACTATCATATTTGATAGCCGCCATCTGGTTATCTTTTTCTACTTTATTTCCTAAAGAATTTTTAAGATTCACCATACTTTTGTTGATATTTTCAGCAAAACGGTCTTCAGTCCAGAAGTTTTGCACTCTTCTCCAGACCGCTAATTTGGGGGTGTGAACATACCAGATAATTTTTGTTTTTTCTGCAGAAACTGGTTTGAATTTAACATCAACCAATGTCGGATTTTCGTTTTTATCTTCAAAAAGCTGGTATTTCAACGTTTTATTGAGGTTCTCATATCTGATGAACATTTCTCCATCAGTATCATTTTTAGGATCCGCATAGCTGATGGCACTTCCCTGTCCTTCGTAAGGCGTATAATAATCAATATCTATGGATGGTGAGCTGGTAAAAAAGTTATTCCATCTTGTAAAATTCTGAAGATTATTAAACTGGGAAAAAACCTTATCTACAGGATAATCGATCTCTTTTTCAATCGTAAAGTTTTTACTTTCGTCCACAAAATAGTACATGGAAGCAGCATAAGCTCCCCCCAAAAGGATAATAATTACAGCTAAGATTTTAAAAATACGCATCGCACAAAAATAATACAAATATAAAGAGTGACCAATATGCTGACCACTCTGATTATATGTTTAACAATAATTAACCTTGTTATAGGCTGGAAGCAGGGTGAGGGAAGCTGGAAGTCACTATTGTGCAGATCATTACTATTTTTTTTGATTAAAACATCCGAACTTACCCAATAAACCTGAATTTACATGATTAGACTTCTAGTTGTACTCCGTTCATTAATAACTTCCATCTTCCAGCACCCAGCTTACTTTCTTTTTTGTTAATCTATTCTTTATTTTTCTCACAAATCTCCTTCCAGATTTTCACTAAATCTTCTGCATATCTTCCCATTATTGGAATTGCTTTGTGATCCTTAATATCATAATATTTTTCAGGAAACTTATATGTTCTTACTTGAGCTATTTGCTCTTCAGTTAAATTATAAGGCAAATCAAAATTGACAGATTGATCAAAGTCTATTTTAGAAGGTGTATATTGGTCAAGTTGGTATATCTGTTCTGCTTTAGGCTTCACTGGGGTTGCCCATCTTCCTTCAGCTGTTTTGTATAAAGGAAAAAACTGATATTTCAAATGAATTAAATCACCACAGTATTCCCCTACAAAAATCAATACATGATCATAGTTTCTAAAATCAAATTCATACTTGCTGTTGTGGTCATAAGATGTAAAAATAATTGTTGAAGAGGGATAATGTTCAGAAAACTCCTGTTCAATTTTATATTCAGCTTTATATTCGCTGTCCATCATGTCACCACAATATTGCGATGTGTCTACAGAAGTAACATTTATTTTTTTCCCCACGAAAATATATAACTTTGATGGGGTTTTCTGATCACATTCTTTATTAGGAATACATGGTGCCCGTTTTAAAAGGACCTGAATATTATCCCTTATTATATCCGCAACTTTATATTTTTGGGTGACATGCTTCTCTTTAGAAAAATACAGCGTATCTGAAACTTTTGCTGTTATGACATAATTCCCCACAGAATCAGGTATTGTGAAAAGATTTTTATTATTAGCTAGCGCATCATACCCTTTCCAATCTTTATTTTCAAATGCTTTGTCTCTAAACTTTCTTATTGTATCATTTACGCTAATTGCTATAAGATTATTTAAAGAATCTCTGGCTATTCCTCGGACGGTAACTGTTTGTGATGGATAACATTCAGCCATTAAAACTGTTAAAATTAGGAGTGTCTTAAAAAGAATTTGTTCATATTTCATCTGGAATAGCTTTCTTTTTTTAAATTGTGTTTTTATGTGTTGATAAGAACCAGAATTATCAAATTGAATTGTATTTCTTTACAATAAAAAGAGTGAACAATATGCTGATCACTCTGATTATATGTTTAACAATAATTAACCTTGTTATAGGCTGGAAGCGGGAAGTTATTATTTGACAGATATTGCTACCCGATTTTTGATTGAAAAATTCTTCAAACAAATAAAATAGGTCAGGATTTCTGTGAAAAACTAACATTTCTATTCCGACATTCATAACTTCCAGCTTCCATCTTCTTACTTCCATTCTCCTATCCAATATGTGTTCCCGGGGCAATGACAGCGCCTTTCTTTACTACCACAATCCCATCCTGAACAGAATAGGTTCCATAATCTCCGTCCGGAATATGTTTTCCACCGATAATCTTCACATTGTCCCCAATATAACAGTTTTTATCCAGGATTGCTTTTTCTATATAGCAGTATTTTCCGATTCCCATATTGGGACGTCCTCCTCTGTCATTGATGACGATTTCTGTCGTATTCTGGTAGAAATCAGCTCCCATAACGTAGGAGTTTACGATGGTACTTCCTTTGTCAATTCTGGTTCTGTTTCCAATCACCGAATTTTCAATTTTATCTGCCATGATGATACATCCATCTCCAAAAACAGCTTTGCTTACATAGGAACCATTGATTTTTGACGGCGGAAGCATCCTTGCTCTGGTGTAGATCGGAGATGAAGAAAAAAGGTTAAACTGCGGCAGATCAAGGCAGAGGTCAAGATTGGCTTCGTAGAAAGATTCAATCGTTCCGATATCCGTCCAGTAGCCTTCATACTGATAGCTTAATGTCTTATATTTTCCAATGGAACTTGGAATAATATCTTTTCCGAAATCATCACCTGCCCCTTCATCAAACATCTTTTTAAGGATATTCTTTGTGAAAATATAGATCCCCATGGAAGCCAGAAACTCTTTTCCGGTGCGTTTATTTTCTTCTGAAACTTCAGATTTCATGCCTGCCAGCATATCAAAATCCGGTTTTTCATGGAAAGAAGTGATATTCCCTTCGTCATCAGATTTTAAAATTCCAAAACCGGTGGCATCTTTTGCATTGACCGGAATGGTAGCGATGGTAAGATCTCCCCCGTTTTCAATATGGAAATCCAGCATTTCCCTGAAATCCATCTGATACAACTGGTCTCCTGAAAGAATCAGGATATAGTCGTAATCATATTTTTCAAGATGCTTCATCGACTGGCGTACAGCATCTGCAGTTCCCTGATACCAGCTGTCATTTTCCACATTCTGCTCGGCTGCCAGAATATCGACAAAGCCTTTGCTGAAGATGTCAAAGTGATAAGAATTTTTAATATGTGAATTGAGAGAAGCAGAATTAAACTGCGTTAACACCAGAATTTTATTCAATCCCGAGTTCAGACAGTTTGAGATAGGAATATCTACCAGTCTGTATTTTCCTGCAATAGGAACAGCCGGTTTAGATCTCGTATACGTTAACGGGAATAATCTTGTTCCTCTGCCTCCTCCTAAAACAATAGAGATTACATTTCGATTCATAAATATCTTGCGTTTTATTTTATTAAGTTTACTGTTCTGTTCTTAGTGTTTACTGCTACTTTAAAGCATTCTTTGTTTTCATATTGGAGTTCGTTTTTATAAACAGTCACACGAAACTCATCTTTATCATTCAATACTAAAACCTCTTTATCCAGGTTATAGATCTCAATATTATATTTTTTAAGCTCATTTCTGAAGAACGGATTTGTAATAAGTACATCCATCACATCAGCACTCTTCATTACAAAGCCGTCGACATCTTTACGATACTTTTCTCTCCAGCCTTTCCCATATTTTCTTTCTATGGCATTATAAGTCCTTTTATTAAGAGCATCTATTCTCTTCATCTCGTCAGGCTCTACCAGACAACCAGCTACAGAGTAATGCTTTATTTTCCATTTTTCGGAAATAGCAGCCATCGCTTCATACCTTTCCGTTGCCGGAAGACCGTAGCCATAGATCCAATAATAACCTCCATGATAGCTTCCTCTGTCTTCTTTACATGAAAACAGCATAAACATTATCACAGAAAGAAATCCGAAAATCTTCACTCTATCAGCTATTATATAAAGCTATGTATTTTTCTGCAGATTTCTCCCATGCAAAATCAAAATTCATATTGGCATGGATAAGATCTTCCATAACCCCTTTTTGATTATAAATCGCCAATGCCCTGTTCATGGCATGTACAACATCATCTACACCCGGATAAGTAAAGTTCAGTCCTGCTCCACCTGTTGAAATATCTTCTACCGTATCTCTGAGCCCTCCTGTATATCTTACCACAGGAACGGTGCCATATCTCATGGAATACATCTGGTTCAGTCCGCATGGCTCTACTCTTGAAGGCATCAGAAGAAAATCTGCCGAGGCATATATCTTATGGGAAAGATGCTCTTTATATCCGAGATCCAATGCAAAATTGGTGTACGTATAATCGTATTCTTTCAGTTTATTTTCTATATAGGTGTTCCCTGATCCGAGAATCATAATATTTAAAGCGCCATAACTCTGCTTAATGCTTCTCCATACAACATCCGGCAGCAGATCTGCTCCTTTCTCTGTTGCGAATCTTCCGATAAAGGCGAATAAAGGAAGTTCAGGTTTTAATCCATATTCTTTACAGAGATTTTCTTTATTTTTTTTCTTTTGAGCGACTGCATTTGTGCTGTTAAAATTAAAATCAAGCATCGGATCGGTTTCAGGATTCCAGACTTCTGTGTCAATACCGTTGATGATTCCATATGCCTTTCCAAATTCCTGACGAACGAGGCTTTCCAGTCCGCGGAAGCTGATAAAGAGTTCTTCAAGATATCCTTCCGAAACAGTGGTAAAAGCATCAGCACATTTGATCATGCTGGCCAGAGGATTCATCAGTCCGTTCCAATCCATCAGTCCCCATTTGTACCCATCAAAAGAAGGCATATACTGTGCCATACTCCAGCTCATCATGCCCTGATATTCGCCATTATGAATAGTTCCTATTGTTTTTACTCCTTTTAAGAATTCAAATTCATAGCAGTTTTCTACCATAAAAGGAACGAGACCGGTATGATAATCATGGCAATGAAGTACATCAGGACGGATTTTCATCGCAGAAAGCCAATGCAAAACGCCATGCTGGAAAGCCAGAAACTGGAAGCTTTCATCCTGGTACCCATAAGGGTTGTCCCTGTCCAATAATCCCGGAATTCTTACCATATACAGCTCAAATCCCAGAATATTGGTCTTCTCTTTCAATACCTGAACCTGCAGCATATTGGCTGCCTGATGAATAAATCCGTCAAAAACCAGATCAAATTCATGATCATATACAAAGGATTTGTTGTACCAAGGCATTACCACCCTGGCTTCTACTCCTGCTATTTTATTCTGATATTTTGGTAACGCTCCCACCACATCTGCCAGACCGCCTACTTTTGCGACAGGATAACATTCTGTACTTAAATGATAAATAACCATTCTTTATCTCTTATGTTTAATTCTGTGTAATTTATATTTTTTATCTTTTTTCTGACGTAAAACTATTCCGGCCAACGGCGGCAGCTTCACGGTCATTGTTTTTGGATAATTTCTCCATTCTTCATACTTCTCTCCCAGGATTTCAGGTTCTACTCCGCTTCCACTGTACTTTTCATCATCTGAATTCAAAACAACCTCCCAGTGGGTGCCAGCAGGAATCCCTATTTTATAATCCAATACATTCGGTGCCAGGTTTAAAGCTACCATCAGGACATCATCTTTCTTTTTTCCTTTTCTGAGGTAGACATACACCGAGTTTTCCAGATCATCTGCTTCCACCCATTCAAAACCATTTCTATCAAACTGATTTTCATAAAAGGCAGTTTCTGACCGGTACAAATGGTTCAGTTCCTTCACCATTTCCTGCATCCCTTTATGAACAGGGTATTTCAGCAAATGCCAATCGAGGCTTCTTGTAAAATTCCATTCACTGGTCTGCCCGAATTCATCGCCCATAAAAAGCAGCTTGGCTCCGGGATGGGTATACATATAAACATATAAGGTACGGAGATTGGCAAATTTCTGCCATTCATCCCCTTTCATTTTATAAATAAGACTTGCTTTTCCGTGTACGACTTCATCGTGTGACAAAGGCATCATATAATTTTCATTATACATATACATGGAAGCGAAGGTCAGTTTATGATGATGAAATTTACGGTTAATAAAATCTTCTTTGAAATAATCCAGCGTATCATGCATCCATCCCATCATCCATTTCATCCCGAATCCTACACCGCCGTCATGAACAGGTTTTGTAAGCATGGGAAAATCTGAACTTTCTTCTGCGATGGTGATGATATTATCTCCAAATTCTTTGTAGACAGCTGTATTAAATTCCTGTAGAAAGGCTTTCGCTTCAAGGTTCACATTGGTTCCATATATATTAGGTTCCCACTCCCCTTCATTTCTGGAATAATCCAGATGAAGCATTGAAGTCACGGCATCCACGCGCAATCCGTCAGCATGATAGCGATCCAGCCAGAACATGGCATTTGAAATCAGAAACGATTTAACCTCATTTCTTCCGTAATTAAAAATATGCGATTTCCAGTCCGGATGAAACCCTTTTCTAGGATCTTCGTGTTCATACAGATAAGAGCCGTCAAAACGGTGAAGCCCATTGGCATCTCCCGGAAAATGGGACGGAACCCAATCCAGAATAACGCCTATGTCATTGTTATGAAGTTCATCAATAAGAAACATGAGATCCTGTGGTGAGCCAAAGCGCGAGGTTGCTGCATAAAACCCGGTAATCTGATATCCCCAGCTCGGCTCGTAAGGATATTCCATCACGGGCATGAATTCTACATGGGTAAACCCCATTTCTTTGATATAAGGAACGAGCTTTTTCACAATATCCCTATAGTTTAAAAAACGTTGAGGCTGATCTTCTTCCCTTACCCAGGAACCCAGATGTAATTCATATACCGATAGCGGAGCTTCCAGCCTGTTTTTTTTCCAGCGGTTATCCATCCATTCCTGATCATTCCATTCGTACCAGGTTGTAGAAACCAGAGAAGCTGCCTGAATATTCTGTTCCCAGCTCAATGCATAAGGATCACTTTTTTCAAGAATTTCGCCTCCTTGGGTTTCAATAGCATATTTATATAATGTTCCCCAGGTTAATCCTTCAATAAATCCTTCCCAAATCCCGGATTCATCCCATCGTGGAAACAAAATATGATCTTTATGATTCCAGTTGTTAAAATTTCCGATCACGGAAACTTTCTTTGCGTTAGGAGCCCAAACGGAAAAATATACGCCTTTTACGCCTTCTTTTTCTGCAGAATGTGCTCCAAATTTACCATACAGCTTATAGTGCCTACCTTCTTTAAAAAGATACACATCATGATCGGTGAAAAGCGTGTAGGTCTTAACAGAATTCATCAAGATCAGTTTATATTTATATTTTCCCTGAAACTACGAAAAATACTGACAATAGCGATGAATTATTCATCAAATAATTATCAACATCATTTCATGTTTTGTCTATCTATCAAATATATCATTTTTTAACTCACATTTTTATGATTTCAAAACAATCTTTTTTTATAAATTTAACATCAATATTATTAAACACCTATGATGAGGTTTGAACTTTATACAGCAGAAATAGATGACAGGCCGGTATTTATCACCGGAAATTTCAATAGCTGGAATCCCAAAGATTATAATTTCCAGCTTAAACAAATTGATCCTTCCGGTTATTTTATAGAAATCGAAGATCAGCTTCTTCCTGATGATATTGAATACAAATTCACAAAAGGAGGCTGGGAAAACGTAGAACTGGATCAATATGGAAATATCACTCCCAACCGGAAAGCGAAAAAATCTGCTGGTAAAACGTCCGACTCTGTAGACAAATGGAGACTGAACTGGGGACCGTTCAAAGAAGAATATTATCCTATAGCAGAAGTTATTTCCGAAAATTTTTACATTCCGCAGCTTGATCGTTACCGCAAGGTTTGGGCACTGCTTCCCTACGACTATCACAACACAGAGAAACGGTACCCTGTTTTATATCTTCAGGATGCACAAAATCTTTTCAATGAAGGAAGCGGTTTCGGGAATTGGGAAATCGACAAAAAATTATCCATCCTTGCTGAATACGGGCGCGGCGATCTTATCATCATTGCGATAGAACATGGCAGTGAGGAAAGAATCAAAGAATATATTTTTGATAATGATCATGTAGCCAACGGTTCTGAAGGAAAAAAGTACATCCGTTTTATTGCAGATACTTTAAAGCCTTTTGTGGACGAAAATTACAGAACTAAAAAAGACCGTGACAATACCGGAATCGGAGGCAGTTCATTGGGAGCATTGATCAGTATATACAGCGGATTTCTTTATCCTGAAGTGTACTCCAAACTACTGATATTCTCACCTTCTCTATGGGTAGAACCCAATAACAACTTTCCGATGATGAATTTCCGGGTTCCGTTTAAAACGAAGATCTATCTCTACGGCGGCGGCCAGGAAGGTTCTAAAATGGTCAAAAGAATTCATATTTTTGAAGAATATCTGAAAAGATGGGAAGAGAAAAAGCTTTTTGATTTTGAATTCAAAACCAATATCAATCCTGAAGGCACCCACAATGAGTTTTACTGGTCTCAGGAGTTCCCAAGGGCTATAGAATGGCTGTTCTATGACAACACAGAAAATCCTGTAGAAGTAAAACCACAACAAAAAAGCATCAGAAACTAAATGCATAAAACTGCTGCAGAAAATGTAAGCCGGACAGGGACAAAATGAAGGCGGCACTCTTTATGAATTTAGAAATTATAACATCTATTTATGAAACTAATCAATAAAAAAAACAAAAATTACACTCAGGTTTTCCAACTGTTTACGGAGGAAGAATGGACGAAAACCAGTAAAAATTTCAACAAAAACATTTCCAATTTTTTCACCGGAAAGAAATATGAAGTTTTTGTCAATGCTCATGAAGAAGGAATTACGTATTTCATTGGATTAGGAAAATCTGCCTTACAAAATTTTGAAATCCAGCAGGTGGCGGCTAAATTTTCACAGACACAGAAAGAAAAACTGCTGGCCGTACCTACATTAGCCCTTGCTGACTTCCTGAATGAAAAGCAGTTCGAAGAGTTTGTAAAAGGACTTTTAACAGGAACTTACAACTACCCTTTTGATAAAAAACACGCTTTCTGGAATACGAAATTTGAATTGCACTTTGAAAATTTAAGCCAGAAAAAATTAGATTATATCAGCCAAAAAGCAGAAGCTCTGATTAACGGGCAGTCTGCCTGCCAGGACTGGCTCAACAAACCAGCCAATCTTAAAAAACCGGATATCTTAAGCGCATACCTTAAAAATCTGGCTAAAAAATATGACTTAAAATATACTGCTTTTAACAGAAAGAAATGTGAAGAGCTTGGATTAGGCGCTTATCTTTCTGTGAACCAAGGAAGTGCTTACGATGCAGCCTTCACTATTTTAGAATATAAAACGACAGTAAAAAATGCCAAGACTTTCGGATTAGTAGGAAAATGTATTCTGTTTGACACCGGAGGAATATCAATAAAAAGCTCTGCCAACCTGCATTATATGAAATCTGACATGGGCGGAGCAACGGCTGTTTTGGGAACGTTAATCTATGCCGCAGAAATGCAGCTTCCGGTAAACATCGTCGCTGTTCTTCCTATTACTGATAATGCTGTTTCAGAAAAGGCTCTGCTTCCAAGTGATGTGATCACAGCCTACAACGGGAAAACGATTGAAGTACTTGATACTGACGCAGAAGGCAGATTAATTCTTGCAGATGGTTTGTCTTATCTTTCTAAAAACTACAAAACTGATTTCCTTATTGACCTGGCTACCTTAACGGGAAGCTCAGTGAGAATGTTCGGAGATACCTGTGCTGCTATGTTCTCCAATAATGAGGAGCTGAAAAACAACTTAATCAAAACCGGTGACCAGACCAATCAGAGGGTTTGGAATCTTCCTTTATGGGATGTTTGGAAAGATGATATCCAGTCTGATGTAGCGGATATAAAAAACATCTCTCTAAAGCCTGTGGGAGACTGTATTATTGCTGCAAAATTTTTAGAGCAATTCATTGAGAACCATCCTAAATGGGCGCACTTAGACATTGCAGGAGTAGCCTTTGGAAGTGTGGGCTATGCAAAAGAAAAAGCAGCAACAGGTTTTGGTGTTCAGCTCCTGGTGAATTTAATTGAAAATTATCACTAAAAATTAGTTTTTTACAAAAAAACTCTGTATAATTGATTAGTGGATTTTCAAAAACGCACAATATTTTATTTTTTGATATTAATAAAATAATATATAAATGCTTTTATTTTTGAAAATTCACTAAATCTTAAAAAA
Source organism: Chryseobacterium sp. 2VB (assembly GCF_005503635.1). Taxonomy (NCBI): domain Bacteria; kingdom Pseudomonadati; phylum Bacteroidota; class Flavobacteriia; order Flavobacteriales; family Weeksellaceae; genus Chryseobacterium; species Chryseobacterium sp. 2VB. Next base: position 28,616 of record NZ_SCNC01000031.1, on the reverse strand, counting down.
CATTATATGGAGAAGAAAACTATTGTGTGTATTTCGTGCTATTACAAAGGCTACGATTTTATGGACGAAATGAAGAAGCTCGGCAATAAAATCATCCTTGTAACCTCCGAAAACCTCAAAGAAAAAAACTGGCCCTGGCACGCGATTGATGAAACATTCTATATGCCCGAGCTCAAGCCTTCCGTATGGAATCTAGAGCATCTCATTCAGGGATTTTCCCACCTGATGAAGACCAGAAAAGTAGATGCTGTGGTGGCTTTGGATGATTATGATGTTGAAAAAGCAGCGTTAATCAGAGAAACATTCCGTATTCCCGGTATGGGACAGACAACCCATCGGTATTTCAGAGATAAACTTGCCATGAGGCAAAAAGCAAAGGATTCCGGGATCAGCGTTCCTGAATTCACAGCTGTGTTCAATGATAACGAAGTGGATGAATTTACAGACCGCGTTCCTGCTCCATGGGTACTGAAACCCCGCTCCGAAGCATCAGCATCAGGAATTAAGAAAATAACCTCTAAAGAACAGCTTCTTGAAGCTCTGGAAATACTGGGAGAAGAACGTCATCTTTTTTTACTGGAAAGCTTTAAGCCGGGAGACGTTTACCATGTAGACAGCCTTACTTTTAATAAAAAAATTGTTTTTACTTCTGCTTCAAAATATCTTGCTCCTCCGATGCAGGTTTCTCACGAAGGCGGGGTTTTCAGATCCAAAACATTAGGAAGATATTCCGAGGAGTTTAAGGCACTGGAAGATATAAATGCCAGAGTTCTTTCCAACTTCGGACTTGTCAACGGAGCCACCCATACAGAATTTATCCGTGGAAAAGAAGACGGAAAATGGTACTTCCTTGAAACCTCATCCAGGGTTGGCGGCGCTCATATTCCGGATCTGGTTGAAGCATCAAGCGGGATCAATATCTGGAGAGAGTGGGCTAAAATTGAAGATGCTCTTCTTAGAGGTCATGATTACAGCGTTTCTCCGCCTACAGGGTATTATTCAGGCCTGATTGTAGCTCTGATTAAAGATAAAGAACCGGATTACAGCAGCTTTGAATGTGAAGAGGTTGTCAAATTTCTTCCCATAGATTATCATGTCGGAATTGTTTACAAATCCGGAGATGCCTCTGTTGTACAGGACAGGCTGGATTCTGCTGCTGAAATGATTCATGCGGATATGCTGAACATTCTGCCTCCGAAAGGTAATAAATTGAGTTCTTAACAATGAAACTTGACATTGACATTCAAAATGTTATTGAATTCATAATATACAGCCTACCCGAAGATTCCATCCTAAAATGTAATTTAGAGAACATAAGTCCCGGAAAATGGCACAGCAAAGCATATTATCAGTTCGTTGACTCAACTCATGCCAATACACCAGGATCAAAATGGATCTTTAAAGAAAATATAATCCTCGAACATCCGAAATTAGGAACACTCGTACTGGATATTTTAGAAAAAGATCAACTTGGAGGAATTGAATTTTATGAATTACTATAAAACCTAAATTAAAACTAAACAAGGAAAATGCCTCACATAGAACATACAGAGTATTATTCAAATATATTGGGAACAAGTCTCAAAGTAGAAGTGACCGGGCATTACGGCCATCCTATCATTATGTTCCCAACTTCCCAGGGACAATATACCCAGAATCATGATTTTCATCTTAACGGAAGTATCAACTGGTTTATAGAACAGGGAAAGGTAAAGCTTTACAATGTACAGACCATCGACAGCTGGAGTTTTTATGATGAAAAAATCTCGCCTCAGCAAAGAATAAGGAATTATGAACGGTATGTACAGTTCCTGGTCCAGGAATTCGTGCCTTATATCCAAAAGCTTCATAAAACACATCGTGTAGCAGTGGCCGGAGCCAGTTTCGGAGGCTATCATGCCGCTAATTTTGCTTTCAGATTTCCGGATTTGGTTTCTCATCTGTTTTGCCTTTCCGGCGCCTTCAGTATAAGGAATTTTATGGATGGCTACACTGATGATCTGGTATACTTCAACTGTCCAAGAGAGTTTGTAAGAAATGATGAAGCCTGGAAGTACAAACATATGCATATTGTACTGAGCACTTCTGATCAGGATATCTGCAAGGATAAAAATGTTGAAATGGCTGAAATCCTCAGGATAAAAGGCATAGATTTCTGGTACGATGAAAGAAAATGGATAGGCCACGACTGGCCGCTATGGAGAATGGTCTTCCCTACTTTTATAGGAGCCTTTTTCTCTTAAAGCAATAAAAAGACAAATAGAAAAAATATACACCCACCTTAAAAACAAAAATTATGACAAAAAAAGTAGGAATTCTTTTCGGTATGGAAGACACGTTTCCCTGGGCATTTATAGACAAAGTAAATGAAATGGGAGGTGGAGATATCATCGCTGAACCCGTTACTATTGATAAACTGGAACAGGGTGCAGATTATGGTTATGCAGTGATCATCGACAGAATTTCACAGGACGTTCCCTTTTACAGAGCTTATTTAAAAAATGCCGCCCTTAACGGCACTTATGTCATCAACAATCCATTCTGGTGGAGTGCTGATGAGAAGTTTTTCAACAATGCCCTGATGTCAAAACTGGGAATTCCGCTTCCTAAAACGGTTTTACTTCCATCACACGAAAGACCGGACAATACTTCAGAAACTTCCTTCAGGAACCTGAAATTTCCTCATGACTGGGAATATATCTTCAATTATGTAGGGTTTCCTGCCTATATGAAGCCTCATGATGGCGGCGGCTGGAAAAATGTGTACAGGGTAGAAAACCCGGATGATCTTTGGAACAAACTGGGAGAAACCGAGCAGCTGGTGATGATGGTACAGGAAGAAATTATCTTTGACGATTATTACAGAGTGTACTGTCTGGGCCAAAAATATGTCCACATTATGCCTTATGAGCCAAGAAATGCACCTCACTTGAGATACGCCACCACGCATCAGACCCAAGGTGAAGAACTTGAAAAATTACTGAAGACTATTCATGATTATACGATTAAAATGAATCAAGCTTTAGGATACGATTTCAACACCGTGGAATTTGCTGTAAGAGACGGTATTCCTTATGCGATTGATTTCTGCAACCCGGCTCCTGATGCAGACCGCAATTCTGTAGGAGAAGAAAACTTTGCATGGATCATAGAACATGCTGCCAAACTGGCTATTGAAAAAGCTAAAGAATATGTTCCGGGGAAACCTAACATTGCCTGGGGAACATTCGTGAAGGATTCCATTAAATAACATTGAAAAAGAAATTAAAAAACACAAAATAAATGCATCATCAGTTTACTATTGGGATTGAAGAAGAATATCAGATCATCGATGTGGAAAGCAGAGATCTGGTTTCTCACGTTTCAAAAATCATTGAAGGCGGCAAAGCGGTTTTAAGTGAAAACTTAAAGCACGAAATGCACGAATCCATGATTGAAATGGAAACGGGAATCTGCAAGAATATTCAGGAAGCCAGAGCTGAATTAACGAATTTAAGGCGTCATCTTATCAATATCGCCCATGAACAGGGACTTCGTGTTTCCGGAGGTGGCACTCACCCATTCTCTCACTGGTCTGAAAACAATATCACTCAGGGAGAAAGATACATTAAAATTGTTGATGATATGGGAGATGTAGCCCGTGAAAATCTTATTTTCGGACTGCATGTTCATATTGGAATTCCTAATCGTGAAGAAGGCGTAAGAATTCAGAATGTGATGAGATATTTCCTTCCTCACGTATACGCTCTTTCTACCAATTCACCTTTCTGGATCGGAAGATATACAGGTTTTAAATCGTACAGACAGGAAATTTTCGTCAAATTCCCAAGAACCGGGATTCCAAGTTATTTCAACTCTCTGGCAGAATTCGACAGTTATGTGGATCTTCTTGTAAAAACAGGAACCATCGACAATGCCAAGAAAATCTGGTGGGATTTACGCGTACATCCGTTCTATCCAACTATCGAATTCAGAATCTGTGACATGCCGTTAAGAATTGACGAAACCGTTTGTCTTGCGGCCATAATGCAGAGTCTTGTTGCCAAAATCTATAAACTGCATCAGCAAAATCTCAGCTTCAGAAGCTATAGAAGATTACTGCTGAACGAAAATAAATGGCGTGCCTCGAAAAGTGGTATCGAAGCCCATCTCATCGATTTTGGGAAAGAAGAATCCGTTCCTTATCCTCATTTATTGAAAGAGCTTTTAGAGTTTATTGATGATGTGGTAGATGATTTGGGATGTCGTAACGAAGTGGAATACGCCTGGAAAATCCTTGAAAACGGAACCGGTGCAGACCGGCAGCTTCAGATCTTTAAGGAAACAGGTGATCTGACGAAAGTAGTTGATTATATGATCTCTGAAACAGAATATGGCATCACCCATGGTGAACCTGCTTCATAATATTTTGGTAACTTTGCAAAAAATATGATGTAATGAAAGATATTCGAATTGCTCTGCTGGACATGAACAACAATCATGTGAATCAAGGTTTTAGAAATATTAAAGAAATTTCCGAAACTTTTCAGCAGAACTCTGAAGAAAATGTGGTGATCAAAACGTTTGATGTAAGGTATAAAGATGAAATGCCTGAAATAGGTGACTTTGATATTTTCATTTCTTCAGGCGGGCCTGGCAATCCACATCGTGAAGGTCTGGCCTGGGAAGACAGATTTGCCCATTTCCTAGATGCTGTTTTCGAGCATAATCAATACCATGAAGATAAAAAGTACCTTTTCCTGATCTGCCATTCATTCCAGCTGGCAAGTATCCACTGGAATCTGGGGAATATCTGCAAAAGAAGGTCTTATTCCTTCGGGGTAATGCCTGTTCATAAAACAGAGGAAGGTAAAGAAGAATTCTTATTCAAAAATCTTCAGGATCCTTTTTATGCGGTAGATTCGAGGGCCTACCAGTTTATTGAACCGGATCATGAGCGTTTTGAAGAACTGGGTATGACCATCATGGCCATTGAAAAATTCCGTCCTCATATCAACCTGGAAAGAGCGGTAATGGCCGTTCGTTTTTCGGAGGAGATATTCGGAACACAGTTTCACCCGGAAGCCAATCCTGAATCTCTGATCGAAAACCTGAAGGATGAAAAGAACAAGGAAGCCATGATCGAAAATTTCGGGATGGAAAAGTATCTTGAAACGATAGACAGAATAGACGATGAAGATAAAATCATTCTGACCAGACATCAGATTCTTCCGAGATTCCTTCAGTTTGCAAAAAAAAACATTTTGAAAGAAGCTGAATCTTTGGCTTAATCAATACAAACCACAAAAGTCACAAAAGGGATTTGGGTATTACAATCATAAAAGCTGTTGAAAAGAACACATAAGCTTTCTTGAAAATCAAAGATTTCCCAATTAAATAGGTATTTTATAAAAGTCTATTGTAAACTTTTATATTCTAAAAACTTTTGTGCCTTTTGTGGTAAAATCAAATTGGGCATAAACGTCCGGTTTCTTTACCATCACAAAAGAAAAAAAATATGATCCCAGAATACAGAAAACAGTTCAATCAGGAGTTTTCAGATGAAAAATACCATCAACTCAAAAATATACTGACTGAAAAAGGTGGAACAGCACCTGGTTTCAGAGTTTCAGAAAGTCCGATTTTTCTGACTAAAGAGTTTGAGAAAAAACTGATAGACGCCAGTGAAAGTATCATCAGCCAGATTAAAGCAATGCCGGCCGAACTCCTTCAAAAAGCCATTCCTGAAAACTGCAGGGTTCCCAATGATACCCATCAGCCTCATTTTTTCACCATAGATTTTGGAGTCTGCAAAAGTGAAGACGGAGCAATAGAACCTCAGCTGATAGAACTTCAGGCATTTCCTTCTTTGTATGCTTTTCAGAAAGTATATGAGGAAACGTATTGTGAAGTCTACCCTTTCCTTTCGGAGATCAGAAATCCTATGCCGCATGAAACTTTTAAAAACTATTTGAAGGAACTGATTGTAGGTGATGAACATCCTGAAAATGTAATCCTGCTTGAAATCTTTCCGGAAAGACAAAAAACGGCTATTGATTTTGCTTTGACCGAGAAACTGCTAGGCATCAAAACACTATGTCTGACGAAAGTAAAAAAACAGGGTAGAAAACTGTATTATGAAAATAATGGTAAGCTAACCGAAATCAAAAGAATCTACAACCGTGTGATATTTGATGAACTGGACAATATTCCGGATCTGCATACAGAATTCGATTTCCGCGAGGAAGTGGATGTAAAATGGATTACCCACCCAAACTGGTTCTTTAAAATTTCAAAATTCCTTTTGCCTTTATTACAACATCAGTTTGTTCCGAAAAGTTATTTTCTGCATGAATTTCCGGAAAATGAAAATCTGGATGATTTTGTACTGAAACCTTTATTTTCATTCGCCGGAAGCGGAGTTAATCTGAATCCGACAAAAGAAGTTACAGACTCTATTCAGGATAAGGAAAACTATATTTTGCAGAGAAAAGTCTATTATGAACCCATTTTTGAAGATATCAACGGAGATTTTTCAAAAGCAGAGATCCGTTTGTTGTATATTTGGCGGGAAAATGACGAACGCCCTATCCTATTGGAAAATCTGGGAAGAATGACTAAAGCCGCCATGGTGAATGTAGACTTCAATAAAAAAGACGCCATCTGGATTGGTAGTTCGAATGCTTTTTTCGGATAAAAAACTGATAAAACTAATACAACATGGCAGAAAAGCCAACCGCTTTTGCAGAATTTGAAAACCACACTTTAACACGGAGAAGAGATCTATTACCTGTCTGGATTAAAATTTTCCTATGGATCTTTTTAATCGGAGGCGCAGTAGCTGCGGGTTTATTGATAGCAGGGTCTCTGATCACTCAAACCTCTTTATCATTATACGGGATGAATGCCAATCATCCGTATTCAATGACCGGACTTTTGATCTGTGTCTTGTTTTTATTTAAAGGGATTGTAGCATACGGACTTTGGTTTGAACAAAAATGGGCGCCACAGGCTGCCATAGCAGATGCCATTATCGGGATTGCTGTCTGCCTTATTATGATGGCCATTATCCCGTTTATGTACCCATCAATCAGCTTTACCCTCAGGTTAGAACTTATTCCTTTGTATTTTTACCTAAAAAAAATGCAGAGTATAAAAACAACCTGGGAAAATTTATAGAAACAAACCTCCGAAATTCCGGAGGTTTTATTTTTTACTCTTGAAGTCCTCTCCAAATCATAAAAAATCCTCCTACAAAGGAGGAAAAAATTGACATGTATGCTGTGTTTTCACAAACATCGTAAATATACAAATTGACTAGAGGCATACTCTACGGGAAACCGTAATGATTGATTTTTAATTCTTCAACTTACTAATAACCCAGAATACTCTCTCTTAGCATCAAAACTAGGGCAGGCTTTATGAACATTGGGAAAATCTCTATGCCCCTGAATTGTAGCTTTAGGAAATTTTGATTTTAATTCTCTTAAGAGCTTTATCATAGATTTTTTTTGTTCTTCCGTTCTTGTATCTTTTGGATGTTTGTTTTTATCAATGCCTCCAATGTATGATATATTGATTATTTGGGAATTCCACCCTGCAACGCCATTGGATACCTGATCAATGGGCAACGTGTTTACTATTTTTCCATCAGCTTTTATCATATAGTGATAACCAGGATTTTTCCATTTCAGGTTTTCCTTCCAATACCTTTTAATGCTATCTATTGTAACATCTGGTTGTGTGGCTGTACAATGTATAACGATGTAATTAATTGTTCTCATGGATTTCAGTTTAATTATTGTTGAGCAAAATTAAATCTGTAACTCCCAAAATAATGAGGGAAAAACACCCTATTTACATTGCTGTGATTAATTCCTTTAAGCGTTTATAACAACTTAAAAACAAACCTCCAAAATTTTAGAGGTTTGCTTTTTTATTTATTCTTTTGATTTTCAACAAATTGAACTTATTTTAAAAAGTATAATCTGGGGAAGAAACTCAAAAAGCCTTAAGAACAGTAACAAAAAATCCCTCACAGTGAGGGATAATTTTTATAATTCCGGACATGCCATCTGATTGTCATGAGGAATGCATACCTTTTCATTCCATGGCACCGGACAATCATGAAAGCCTGGAGGGCAGCCTCCTTTTCCGTTGATACTTCTTAATTTCTCCTTAGAGATTTTCTTTAAATTTTTCATGGTTTTGATTTTAGTTTAGAAATTAAATATATAAAATATTCTCCAATAAGAGATTTAACATAAAAAAATAATCGTTATTGTTTCTGTAAGCAAAAAAATAACAATAGATAAAAAAATTGCAATACGTTTTCATTCCGTATTGCAATTGTCATAAGTTTTATAAGGATGTATTTATATGTTTTTATCGTCTTCCAGCAATTCCTTGGCCTGATATTCCTGAACCAGATCAATAGCATTGGAAATAACATCACTTAAAGCCGTGATAAATGTTCCTTCTTCTGCCATTCCTATCGCATGCTTTAAAGCTTCAATTTCTTTAGGAATGATCTCATAACTGACATCTCTTCCTGCAGAATTAATCCCATCAATAATCAATCCGTTGATTTCATCTTCCGTTCTTCCGCGAAGGTGCTTTTCGTTTCGGATGATAATATAATCGAACATTCTTCCGGCAATTTTTCCGCATTCTCTGATATCGTTATCTCTACGGTCTCCGACACCGGAAATAATACCGATCTTTTTTGTAGATTCTACATTTCTAAGATAATCTTCTATGGCTTCGTATCCTGAAGGATTGTGGGCAAAGTCGATCAGCACCTTAAAGTTTTTGAACTTAAAGACATTCAGTCTTCCTGGAGTAAGCTGGGCACTTGGAATAAAGGTTCTTAATGAATTGGAAATATCCTCAATTCCAAATCCGTAAAGGTAACTTGCCAAACTGGCTGCCAATACGTTTTCAATCATGAACCTGGCCTTTCCTTCCATCGTAATCGGGAAGTCTTTGGCTTTTCCTATTCTGATTTTCCAGTCACCTTTTTTGATGGTTACAAAACCTTCTTCATACACGCAGGTGATCTTTCCTTCTTTGGCAAATTTTACAATATGCGGATTGTTTTCATCCATACTGAAAATCGCCACATTAGAATCGAGATCATTCACAATCTTCATGGAGTATTCATTATCTGCATTCAACACACTCCAGCCGCTTTTTTTGACACTATCCAGTACAACACGCTTTACCTTGGTAAGATCTTTTAAACTGTGAATATCGTTCATTCCCAGGTGATCTTCCTCGATATTAGTCAAAACTCCGATATCACATTGAGAAAAACCAAGACCGGAACGTAAAATACCGCCTCTTGCGGTTTCCAGCACTGCAAATTCTACGGTAGGATCTTTTAAGATAAACTCTGCAGAAAGCGGCCCTGTAGTATCTCCTTTTGACAGCATGGTATTTTGAATATAAATTCCGTCCGAAGTTGTAAATCCTACTCTGTAGCCATTACTTTTTACAATATGAGAAATAAGTCTTGTCGTGGTTGTTTTTCCATTGGTTCCTGTTACTGCAATGATGGGAATGGTAAATGGTTTCCCCTGAGGATAGAGCATATCAACCACCGGAGCAGCTACGTTTCTTGGTAAGCCTTCACTTGGAGCAAGATGCATTCTGAATCCAGGCGCAGCGTTTACTTCAATAATAGCTCCGCCGCTCTCCTTTAAAGGCTGGGTAAGGTTTTCTGCCATCACGTCAATCCCGCAGACATCCAATCCAATAATTTTAGAAATTCTTTCAGCCATTGTGATATTTTCCGGGTGTACCATATCTGTTACATCGATGGACGTTCCTCCGGTTGAAAGATTGGCTGTTGATTTCAGGTAAACCACTTCTCCCCTTTGAGGAACCGTTTCCAGCGTGTACTGAAGCTTATCCAGTAATTCTAAAGTGTCTTTATCCACTTCAATTTCAGTAAGGACATTTTCATGGCCATAGCCTCTTCTAGGGTCTTTGTTTTCTTTTTCAATAAGCTGCTGAAGGTTCAGTTCTCCATCGCCTACAACATGGGCAGGAACTCTCCTTGCAGCGGCCACCATTTTATTATTGATCACCAGTATACGGAAGTCGTAACCTGTGATATATTTCTCAACAATTACTTTTCTTGAATATTTCTGAGCATGTTCAAGGCCTATTTTAGCAGCATCCCAATCGTTGACATTAATGGAAGAGCCTTTTCCATGGTTTCCATCCAAAGGTTTTAAAACAATGGGATACCCAATTTTTCTGATGACTGCATTTAAATCTTCTTCATCTGTTACCAAATCTCCAATCGGTACGGGAATAGCTGCATCATGAAGCATTCTCTTTGTTAATTCTTTATTACATGCGATATCAACAGCAATAGAACTGGTGTTCCCGGTAATGGTAGCCTGAAATCTTTGCTGGTTCACACCATAACCAAGCTGTACCAATGAGTTTGTGCCCAGCCTGATCCATGGGATTCTTCTGGATGCCGCTTCTTCTACAATACTTCCTGTGGAAGGTCCTAAACGAACGCGTTCCCTGATTTCTTTTAATCTATGGATACAAGCATTCAAATCATAATCTTTGCCTTCAATCAGTGCTTCTGCAATTTTTACAGATTCTTCTGCCGCAAAGATCCCAGCATTTTCTTCGATATAATTGAATACTACATTATATACTCCCGGAGTTTTTGTTTCACGGGTTCTTCCAAACCCCACATCCATTCCTGCCAGGGTTTGTATTTCCAAAGCGATATGCTCAATGACATGTCCCATCCAGGTTCCTGTTTCCACTCTATGGAAAAAACCTCCCTCCACTCCTTCCGAGCATCGGTGCGTTATCAATGATGGGATTAATTTTTCAATCCTTTCCCGGAATCCCTCAATTTTGTTGGTAGGATAATTCTCCATTTCTTCTAAATCCAACCTCATCTGTATCAGCTTCTTTCTTCTGATGCTCCAGATGTTAGGACCTCTTAGTGCCTGAATCTTTTCGATTTTCATAGTCTATTGGCATTTTAACAGTTAACAATAACTCCTTTCATAGCCAAAGATAATGTAAAACCCTAAACGAAACTATACCACATTTAAAGATTCATTAAAAAAAAATTAATTTTAATTAACATTCCTAAAACATTAAAAATCAACTAAAGATGGCATGAAATTGGCCAAAGAATGTGAATTATTTTTTAATTTTGCACAATGATGAAACCTGTTGGAAAATTAATAGTTATCGGAGGCGCTGTAAACAAAGGAAGTTTTGCTGAAACCGATTATGATCAGAATATAGAAAAGAATCTTAATTTTTTTGAGCGTGGGATCCTGCGAAAGATTATCAACGAATCAAAACTAAAGGAAAATTCTGTCATTGAAATTGTAACAACTGCCTCTCAAATCCCTCAGATCGTAGGTTCCGAGTACAAAAAAGCATTCGAATTTCTTGGAGCTAAAAATGTAAATGTTCTGGACATCCACAACCGTGAGGAAGCCAATTCTGATGCAATGGTCGCAAGGGCCAACGCTGCCGATGTGATGATGTTCACCGGGGGAGATCAGCTGAGACTGACCTCTATTCTTGGAGGAACAAGATTTCATGATACGGTTTTATTAAAATACCAGGAACAGGATTTTATTTATTCCGGAACTTCTGCGGGTGCTGCAGCAGCTTCTGAAAATATGATCTATCAGGGAAGCAGTTCTGAAGCTTTATTGAAAGGAGAAATCAAAACTACTCAGGGATTGGGGCTAATCGATAATGTTATTATTGACACTCATTTTGTACAGCGGGGAAGAATAGGGCGTCTTTTCCAGGCGGTTGTCAACAATCCGAGAACGCTGGGAATCGGATTGGGTGAAGATACAGGACTTTTCATTCATAATGATGTAATGACTGCTGTAGGTTCAGGTCTTGTTATTCTGGTAGACGGAAGGTTTATCAAAGATACCAACCTTACCAATATCAACCTTGGAGAGCCGATTTCTATTGATAATTTAACAGTACATGTAATGTCTATGAATGATCATTATGATCTTACAACAAAAACGCTGACGATTGAGAATTCGCAGTTTAATCCTATTCCACAGGATAAATAGAACAACAAATACAGCTATACAAACGGGACCTTGGTTCCGTTTTTTATTTAACATTCATTTTAAGTTGGGCTAAAGCCAATGGATTTAAAACGTTTATTGTAAGGCGGGCTTTCTTCGTCTCCGCTCAGAATTATAGCCCATCCCTATTGATGTTGATATCCAGATGCATAATAGTTGCTTAACAACAACATCTTTTATCTTTTATCTTTTATCTTTTATCTTTTATCTTTTATCTTTTATTAATTAACTTCGTAAAAGAAATCATTTATCAACCATCATCTATAATTTTATGAAAGTAATTATCCACGGCGGTTTTTTCTCTGAAAGCGATCAAAGTCATGAAGTAAAAACAGCAAAACAGGAGTCATTAAAACAAATTGCTCAAAAGGCATTCGATTATCTTAAGACCCATTCGGCTTTTGATACTGTTGCTTATGCTGTTTCATTGCTGGAAGATGATCCGTTATACAATGCAGGAACAGGTTCTCAAATCCAGAGTGATGGTGTTATCCGTATGAGTGCTGCCATTATGAACGGAAATACCCAGAAGCTAAGCGGCGTAATTAACATTGAGAATGTACAAAACCCGATTTTTGTTGCTAAAGATCTTATAGGTGAAGATGACAGAGTCTTAGGGGGAAATGGTGCTAAAATCTATGCTACGGAAAATGGTTTTGAAAATTTTTCTACAGAAATTCCCCAGAGAAGAAAAGAATATGAAGCTAAATTAGCCAACGGAGGTAAAGGAACTGTAGGCTGTGTTGCAATTGATCATGAAGGAAAACTGGCTGCTGCCACATCTACCGGAGGTAAAGGCTTCGAGATTCCCGGAAGAATTTCAGATTCTGCCACAGTGGCCGGAAATTATGCCAATGCTTTCTGTGCGGTAAGTTGTACCGGGGTTGGTGAAGATATTGTCAGCAATGCTACGGCTGCAAAAATTGTAACAAGAGTTACGGATGGAATGAGCCTTCAGCAGGCTTTCGATAAAACATTTGAGGAGCTTAAAACCATTGATGGGTTTGCAGGCGCCATCGCCATTGATAAAGATGGAAATGTACATCATCAGGATTCGTATCCTACTATGGTTTTCGCCAGTTTTGATGGTGAAAAACTTGAAGTCTTTTCCTAAATTTAACATTTATTTATAAGTCCATTTATTTTTTTGGCACGTATTTTACATTATTCATAATAACAAATTTTAATATTAATACTTAAAAAAATAGAAATCATGGGAAACAAGACAAAAGGCTTATTAGCTTTACTAGGATTAGGTGCATTAGCTTACTGGAAATATAAGAATTCAAGCCCTGAAGATCAACAAGCGGTAAAAGATAAGATCAATACAGCTAAAGATAATCTTAACAAATGGGGAAATGACCTTAAGAGCAAAGCCAATGATGTTGCTTCCCAGGTTCAGAATAAAGTGGACGAAGCAAAAACAAAAGCTGAGGACTCCCTGAGCTAACAACACAGAGCAGTTTTTTTTAACATTCATATATAGGAAAAAGTCATCGTAATAGTAATTACGATGACTTTTTATTAGGATTAAAATAAATCTTATATTTTCTCTGCAATCAAAGCGAACACCAACGGTATTTTATTTCCGAACTGTGGAATTCTCCATTTTCCTTTTTCAAATTCATCTACATGTCTGAAGCACGGATAAGGTGACCAGTCAAATTCCTGAAAAGTCTCCAGCTTCAAACCTTTTTTCATTAAATTGTCCAGCACTTCTGCTAAGGAGTGGTTCCACATGACATACTCCTGTACAATAGGGGCAGACTGATCTGCATACGTTCCTTCATAGGTTTCAACAATCGGTTTTTCATTGAAGTAATTATATGCAACTTTTGTAAAGTCATCATCAAACATCCAGACGACAGGATGAAACTCTGCCATAATAAACTGCCCTCCCGGCTTCAGAAAATGATTGATAATTTCCGCCCATTTCTCAAGATCAGGAAGCCAGCCAATGGTACCGTAACTTGTATAAACGATGTCAAACTTATGATCCAGAACACTGGGCAGGTTATATACATCTGAACAGATAAATTCTGTGTCTGTACCGCATTTTTGTGCAAGTTCTCTGGCGGTATCAATCGCTTTATCAGAAAGGTCAATTCCGGTCACTTTTGCTCCCATTCTTGACAGGGAAATAGAATCCTGTCCGAAATGGCACTGCAAATGCAGAATACTTTTTCCTTTTATATCTCCAAGAAGCTCCAGCTCTATGGAGTTCAGCGAAGTTCTGCCTTTTAAGAACTCATCTACAAAGTAAAAATCCGATTTCAGATGAGGTTCTACTTTGGCATTCCATGATTTTTTATTAATTTCTAAGTAATTTTCCATTGCTTTAGTTTAAAAATGGGAGTTCCACCCATCAAGTAATTTCATTATTCAACACAATGATTACAATTTCTCCATTAATTTCTTTTTTTGATCCAGAAATTCTTCCTCACTTAGAACTCCGGATTCCTTTAATCTTCCCAATTGTTCCAGCTGATCTAAAATACTAGGTTCGGATTTACTCTGAAAATGTTGTTCCGGACGGGATATGAAATCTCTTACTTTTTCACAGAACAGTTCAGCATGGTACTTTCCTACTCCATCAATTTCTACCACGTCATCAGTCACCTGAATATCTATTGAAGCTAATAAAAATTCTGTTTCATATTGTATGGAGCTTATTTTGCTGTAAGAAAAGTCTTCTACTTTCAATCCGTACATGAACTCCTTATCTACAAAAATCAGTCTTCTGTCTGTGGCTACCAGGATGATATGATGGTTGTTCAGTTTATTTCTGCCTTCTACGAGATAGACAATTCTTTCGTCCGGTGAAAGGATATCCGGTAATTCACGAATTTCTTTCCGGGCAAATATGGTAGGGCTGATATCCAGTTTTTTAAGTTCTTCTTTTATTTCGTCAAGTCTTGATTTTTCACTCATAGCGTTAGTTTTTGGGTCTAAATTACTCTTTATAAGTAATAAAAATTTAATTCAATAAAAATATTAGTCTTCTGATGGTATCACAATGGAAGTATGCAAACAGTATAGCTTCCAGCCTAAGGTTTCATACAACAGCTTTCCTTCTTCCGTTGCCACTAAAATATTCTTGTAAAAACCTTTGGATAAAGCGATCTTCTCCAGTTCTTTCAATAAAAAACGGGCAAGTCCTTTCCTTTGATGACTTTTTTCGGTAATAATCCTGTCATACACAGCAACATCATCTATAAGAGAGATACGTCCTATAGAAGCCTGCTCACCATTCTCCGCCACAATCGTAATAACAAAGGTTGTATTGTACTCAGAAAATTCCAGATGGTATCCTTCTGTAAGACTTGTGTCCGGAAATTCCATTGGATGAAAACAGGTCATCATATATCCCTGCGATTGTAGTTGCCATCTTTCAGGGATTTTACTGATCAATTCATCAGGAGAAGTTGATACTTTCAGATAAATCCAGGGCTCGGTAATTGAATTGGCAAGCTGAAAAAAATCATCATTAAGCTCAGGAAATACAAAACGTTCTTTTTGTTTTTCATCTCCTACATTGACATTAAATCCTGATTTATATGAAACGGGAAAAGGTACTTCTCTTGATAAGCACCAGCCTTTAAGCCAGCTTTCTACTATTTTTGCAGATACTTTATCTTTCATGATTGGGTATAAAATTTTTATGGTAATTGCTCCAGCAGCTTCTTTTTTTGCTCTGCAAATTCGGCATCGGTTAAAATTCCGTTTTCCCTCAGCTTACCAAGTTTTTCAAGCTGATTCAAAATATCGTCTGATGAGACTGCAATACTTTTTCCTGCTTTACCCATTTGTTTTGGAGATTGATCCTTAGAATTATTATAAATGGTTTTTATTGTATCATAGAACTTCTCTGCATCTTCCTTATCCATATAGCATTCAAACTCAACTATTCTTTCATCCAGATGCAGTTTAATAATCGGAGATCTCGGATGGGTTACAAAGCTCACCGACTGTATGTTTTCATTAGGGTAAATATTGATCTTTGCGACACCAAACATTCCTTTTGATACAGAAATCATCCTTTTGGGCGTTGCTACCAATACTCCGGCATCCAATGTATTGACAAACTGAGCGTCAGTAATCGCTGTAATCTGTTCATCTTCTGAAATCAGATAAGGAAGCTCTTTGATTTCTCCTTTGGTAAACATGGACAGATTAGCATGAAGCATTTCCAGTTCGTTCTTTATTTTCTGATGTCTTCGCTTATAAACCTCTTTTGAGATTTGATGAGAATCATAGAGTATCGCTGCAGGAAGATTCTGCTCTCTAGTCATCACAGCCTGCACGTCTTCAGCTTTTTCTGCACTCAGCATTTTATTGATATCCTTAATGCTGAATTTATTAAGATTGTAAAGCAATTCTTCATTAATATCGCTCACTTTATTCAAACATTTGTTGCATAAAACATTACCATCCGAAAGCGAATTCGCTCCCAGAAGCGTATCCATAGATGTTAATTCTGTATTACACAACGCACAATTATTAGTCATTCCTTTTTTATTCAAAAGTATTTAAATTCTCAACATCCATCAAAAAAAAACAACCACAAAAGTAATTTTGCAGTTGTTCTGTTTTTATATAATTAAAAATTATTCTCCTAAAAATTCTTCTAAAGAAACCGTTTTCTGTACTCCCGCTTCAAGATCTTTAAAAGTAACCGTATTATTTTTAATTTCTTCTTCACCCAGGAAAACCAGATTCTTTATGCCTTTCTTTTCTGCATACGTAAACTGCTTGTTGATCTTTGCATTTTCAGGGTATAGTTCTGCAGAAATCCCTTTAGCTCTTAGCTTCATGATCAGCTTTAATGCATCCGTGATTCCTTCACCTCCAAAGTTAGCAAACAGATATTCTATTTTGGCTGATGCTTCTTCCGGGAAAAGGTTGAGTTCTTCCATGACCAGATAAATTCTGTCTAATCCGAATGAGATTCCTATTCCTGGAATATTTTTAACTCCAAAAACTTCAGTAAGATTATCGTATCTACCGCCACCTCCGATGGACCCCATAGCAACTTCATCCGCTTTCACTTCGAAAATAGCCCCCGTATAATAATCCAGACCTCTTGCCAGGGTAATATTGAAGACCAGGTTTTGAATATCCACACCAAGGTTCAAAGATTGGGTAAGAACAAATTCCAGCTCTTCTACCCCTTTTAGTCCGATTTCGTTCCCTGCAAATTTTTCTTTTAACTGAAGAAGATTTTCCAATGCATCATCCGACTGGCTGAACAGGAAATCCAGCTTATCAATAGATTCCTGAGAAATTTCTCTTTCCAAAAGTTCTTTTACAACTCCATCTTTTCCAATTTTATCCAGTTTATCAAGAGCAACAGTGAAATCAATCAGTTTATCTGTGATTCCTGCATATTCTGCCAATCCGGACAGAATCTTTCTGTTATTCATATGAATGGTTACAGGAACTTTAAGATCTGCAAAAGATTTCAGATACAACTGAACCAGCTCCACTTCCTGTAATAAACTCTCACTTCCTACTACATCGGCATCACACTGATAAAATTCTCTGAATCTTCCTTTCTGAGGTCTGTCTGCTCTCCAAACCGGCTGGATCTGAGAACGTTTGAACGGGAACGTCAGTTTACCATGATTCATCGCTACGAATCTTGCAAAAGGTACGGTAAGGTCATAACGAAGAGCTTTATCTGTAAGACTCTCTGCACTGAATGGTTTTTCCAATGCTTTTTGAAAGTCATGAAGCATCTGAGTTTTTTTCTCTTCTTTCGCTTCGTTGATGCTTGAATTTAAAATTTTAAAAATCAAGCGGTCACCTTCTTCTCCGTATTTTCCTGTCAACGTAGAAAGATTTTCAAAACTAGGTGTTTCCAAAGGCTGAAACCCGAATAATTCAAAATTATTCTGTAAAATATTGATGATATATTTTCTTCTGGAAACTTCCTGTGCCGTAAAATCTCTCGTCCCTTTTGCTAAACTTGGCTTCATTTGTTGTATGTCATTTTGATAAATGCAAAAGTAAGGAATTGAAAGGAATTTTACACAGTATAAAAAGCTGAAGAAAGTGTTTCCCCCAGCTTTTCCTTTACTATTATCAATTATTCCAAAAAATCATACGCTTTCAAGAATCTCAAGAATCTCTTCACCGTAATTTTCAATCTTATGCTTTCCGAACCCTTTGATTTCAAGCAATTCTTCCTTCTTAGCAGGCTTGTACTTGGCTACAGATATCAGTTCTTTGTTGCTCGCGATGAAGTAAGTGGGCAGGTTCTGTTCTCTGGCTTTTTCCGATCTCCAGAATTTGAGAGCATCCAGAATTTTTTCTTCATCGGTATTCAAAAGATCAGTATCTGCAGAGTATTTTACTGCCTTTGGTTCTTTTACTGTACTTTTTGTGGGCTTTAATTCTTCAAAATACAATATAACAGACCAATAACGTTCTTCGTTCACAAAAGCTGTTTCTACTTTCATAATCTCATTGGCGTCCAGGAAATCATCCAGCATTTTCTGATCTTTGTAGAGAAATTCTTCCGGAAGCCTGATTTTAAAAACTTTTACTTTCATCATTTGTGTTTTTAGAATTATTTACCTCCTAGTAACAGGATTTCATCTACACGAATTTCCGTGATATATCGCTTCACCCCATCCTTATCATCATAAGATCTGTAGGTAAGTTTTCCTTCAACAGCTATTTCTTTTCCTTTGGTAACATACTTTTCAAAGATTTCTGCTGTTTTCCCAAAGGCAATCAGATTGTGCCATTGTGTTTCTTCTACTTTTTCTCCTTTCGCATTCGTGTAATGATCGCTGGTAGCTAAAGATACACTTGCTTTTACGTTTCCATTGTCGAAGTTTACCATTTCAACTTCTTTACCTGTGTAACCAATTAATGTTACTTTGTTTCTTAGTGACATAACTTTTAGATTTTAAAGATTAATAAATTCAGATAAGAGACGTTCACTGTTTTTCTCAAATCTCTGTTGCAAAGATTGCGATGTTCCGGTAAGACAGTCGGTTATAAACTATTTAAATCCGTTTGTAGTCGTTTGTAAACGGATAGGAAACTAAATAGAATTCTTTATAAAACACTATTTATCAAGTTTAAAAAGCAATAATCTTCACTTTTAAAGTAAAAATTAAACAATGAAAAGCCTTATCCCAAAATAAAATTCTTCTTTAAAAAACATTGAAAAATAGATGTATGACAAGGATTTTTTTTCTTTTTAATTTAATTTTTTTTTGCAAATTTGTAAAAATGTCTGATATGCAAAAAGAAAAACTCCGTACAGTAAGAAAGATGAAAGGTTTCACTCAACAGCAAATGGCTGAAGTGATCCCTACCGACGTCTCCAACTATAGCAGAAAAGAAAACGGTACTGTATCTATAACACAGACAGAGTGGAACAAACTTGCCCAGTTTTTAGAGGTTCCTATCGAAGAGATTTACGAAGAAGAGGAAGCTAAAATTGTTATTGAAAATCCTGTTTTTAACGACAGTCCGGGCGCAAATGTTGGCAATAGTGGTTTTTCAGCTAACAATATGGGACAAATTACAAATGAATTAAGCATAGAAATCATCAAGACGATGCAGGAATATATAGGTCTGCTGAAAGAAGAAATCAACAGATTGAAAAAGTAACAATACAAATATTAATTACGAATAGGGGCTATCGCTAAAAAAATAAATTTATATTTTTCAGCGATAGTTTTTTTTAACAATATCAACCACAAATTTTTAATTTTTCTTTTTTACAGTAAACAAATTAAAAAAGCGCTCAACAAAATTGTTGAGCGCCTCCTACTTAATCATGCAACTAAAAATAAAAATTGAAACTTATATTTTTTCACATTCAATAATGCTTTTTGCATCTGTTCCGATGTGAATAATCTGAGTAAAGTGTAATCCTGCTTTTTCAATAAGCATTTTAAACTCACTTAAAGTTCTTTCTTTTCCCGTAAGGCTAGCCAGCATAACAATGTCCAGAAGTTTGGCGATATGGGGCTTATTTAAAGAATCGTCCGGGATAACTGCGTCTATAATTAATAGTTTTGCTCCTTTAGGCATTGCATCATAGCAGTTTTTAAGAATTTGTACACATTTATCATCATTCCAGTCATGCAGGATCCATTTCATGGTATATAAATCTGCACCTTGCGGTACTTCATCAAAAAAGCTTCCTATTGCTGTAGAACACCTTTCATTAAGATTTTCAGGAATCATTGTGATCGTTTTTTCAATAACATTGGCTTCATCAAAAATAATCCCGGAGCTTTGCGGAGCATTGTTCAGAATGGTATGGATCATGACCCCATTACTGCCTCCTATATCAACAATTTTTTTATAAGGTTTAAAATCATAGTTTTCTATAATCCCTTTTAGTTCCATACCGGACATTCCTGTCATTCCCTTTCCAAAGTTTTCACCTGTTTCGGGAAATTCTTTATAAAAGCCCCAAAGATCTTTTCTATGAATTCTTTCAAAAGGAATTTTGCCTGTCTGAACAGCATAGGTCAACTCTCCATAGCCCGGAAAATGTTCATTCATAATGGTCAGGACAAAATTTTTTACTGTTCCGGGAACATCGGTTTGCAGGGCAGCTCCGAAATCATTCAAAATAAAAGTTTTGTTTTCTGATTCTTCAAATATTCCGGCACCACATAATGCTCTCATTACCCGGTACAGCTGGTCTTCACGCGATTGTGTTTGTTCTGCAAGGAAAGAAATAGTTTTCGGACCAGAGGCCAGCCAATCAGCAATACTGAGCTCAGCAGCTGTTTTTATACATCCGGTGAGCCATAAACCACCTAGCATTTCAAACATTTTAAAAGTAAACTCCGGTTTAATGGGTTGTTTTTCTATAATCATATTGGATTGTTATCTACTGCGTGTGAAAACAAGAACAAACTGATGAGTTTGTTCTTGTCTGACATGTGTCAAATTTGAAATTAAGCTTTAAATAATGAGATTAGTCTTTTGCCTGAGAAATCCTTGTTACACTGCTGATTGTAGCATCCAATGCGGTATCAGATTTTATTTTAATAAGATATCCGCTGCCTATAGATAAAGGATCGGCAACACTCACCAGGTAAAAAACAAGATCTCCGGAGGTTACCCCATTGGGTGCAACAGCGGTTTGATCTATGGAGAATGTTGAAGGCGGAACGGGATTGGAAAGGTTTACCGTTACAAAGGCTACTGAACCATTATTTTTATTGGCATAGCTTACAATAACCCTCCACATATGAACCTGTCCGGCAATAGGGTTTTCTAAAAATCGTCCCGTTGCCGGATCATATTATCTCCGGGTACGGGGTTGATAATATTTTCCGGCCATGTGGTTGTAGGAGATGATGCAAAGTCTGTCACAATATTCATTGGAGTTTGATAGACTACGTTTTGGTACGTCATTAAAGGAACTCCTCCGGAAGCTCTGAATGCAAATGTGGGTTTTACTCCTGCCCCGCTATTGAGCTTAACAACTCCTTCATTAGCGGTTGTTAATGTCAGGGAAGAAATTACGGTACTCCACTGGGTTCCATTATAATACCTTAAGGTTTTATTGGTGGTATCGTAGATAATCATTCCTGCTGTGGGTGTTGTCACATTGGCCGGAGGATTGGCATTTCTGGAAAGTATGACTGCAGAATTTGCAGAAGTAACATCCAGAACTCCTTGTGGAGATGTCGTGTTAATCCCTACCTGTCCAAAAATAAGCGAAGAGCATAAAATGCTGAGTAATAAATTGGATTTTTTCATGGTTTGTTTTTTTGATGCATTAAAATTACAAAAAACCACAATACAGTGAAATAAAAATTCAAATTATTCATTGAAAATAAGACTGTTATACATAATAATAAACATTTATTTATAAAAAATTCATTTAAAACACCGATAAATTCTAAGTTTTTCAAAATAGAGTGAATTACATAAAAGATATACTCTTTCCAAAAAAATAGCTTTAGTGAATATATTCTTTACCCTGGACTCAACTATCCAACACAGGTACAGCAACTACAATATTTCAACTCTTAAAAAATAATAATCCTGCAGGCGAGTTTATCTCACCATCTTTTTTCAACCCAGCGGTTATCCATTTGCAAACGGATAATTCTGTATCTTTGTGAAAATTCTTCTATGAAAAGGAATATCAATATTTTTGAATTCCCTCTGAATTTGGGACTTACAAAAAAGGAGCATGAGACAGAACCAGGAGTACGAAAACTTCCGGACTGGCTCAGAAAATTTGGTTTTCATAGCAGAATTGATCCTGCCAACGTTTTCAGATTGGAAGCTCCGGAATATTCTATTGATTTTGACAGAGAATCAAAGGTCAGAAATGCAGATCAGATTATTGAATATGCTAAAAAACAGGCTGACTGTATTTTCCACCATTACCAAAAGAACACATTCAATATTATTCTTGGAGGTGACTGCAGTATTCTCATAGGAAATGCCATCGCCCTGAAAAAACTGGGAAATTTTGGCCTTTTTTATCTTGATGGCCATACAGACTTTATTCCTCCTGAACTTTCTGAAACCGGAGGTGCAGCAGGAATGGATCTCGCCATCATTACCGGTACCGGACACCAAAAACTGACTGATATTAATGGTTTAAAACCTTATTTCGCTGAAGAAAACATCTTTTGCTGCGGAAATGCAGAAACTGATGATAAGGAATATGTTGATCAGATTATCAATTCCAGTATTCATTATTTTGACCTTTATCAGCTAAGAGAAAATGGTTTCAGAAGAACAGCAGATGATTTTCTGAAAATGGTTGAAGAAAAAGGGCTGGACGGATTTTTCATTCATTTTGACGTAGATATTCTGAAAGATGAGATTATGCCTGCCGTAGACAGCAGAATGGAGGATGGAATCAGTTATGATGATCTCAGGGAAATGCTGGAACCCTTGATCGGAAATTCCCTGTGCTTTGGAATAGAGATTACCATTTTAGATTCCGATTATGATAAAAATGGAACATACACCCATCCGTTTGTAGACAATTTAATTCAAATTATAAAAAATAAAGAAGAGTAAATGAATAAGACATTCAAAAGAACATTCAGAGTTTCAAAGTACGTAATCTATAAGGAAACGCTTGTTGATTATAAAGAGCATTTCTGGTCATTTTTAGGTGCATTTTTTGGAATCGGCATTATTGCATTTATCCAGTCCCATTCACTGGCAGAAACTGAGAATATATTCCTGATCGGTTCTTTTGGAGCATCCAGTGTTCTTATTTATGGAGCTATTCAGAGTCCTCTGGCCCAACCCCGGAATCTTATAGGCGGACATGTGCTGTCGGCATTGGTAGGGGTAACTGTATATCAGTTTGTTCCGGATATCATCTGGCTTTCGGCACCTTTGGCAGTAGCATTTTCCATTGTATTGATGCAGTATACGAAAACATTACATCCACCAGGTGGCGCTACAGCGCTGATCGCGGTAAGTTCTACAGGAAAAATTCCTGAATTGGGATATTGGTATGTTCTCTCCCCTGTTCTATCCGGATGCATTATTCTTTTGATTGTTGCTCTGTTTTTTAATAATATTACACCCAACAGAAGTTATCCTGCTCACAGCATGTTCAAAAAGCTGTTGAAAAAAAGACACCACCATCACTTAAAATAAAAATTATGAATTGTCTGGAATGCGGCGAGAAAATCATCGGAAGGTCTGATAAAAAATTCTGCAACGATGCCTGCCGGAACGCCTATAATAATAAGCAGAATAAGGATTCTAACAATCTGATGCGGAATGTTAATAACAAACTCCGTAAAAACTACCGCATTCTGATGGAAATCAATACCGATGGTAAAACAAAAGTCCCCAGATCCAGACTGGATGGCTTGGGTTTTGATTTCGATTATTTTACCAACCTGAAAGTTTATAAAAATGGTTCTGAATACAAGTTCATTTATGATTACGGTTATAAACTTCTGGAAGATGATTTTGTACTGATAGTAAAAAATCAGGCATAAACCCACCCACTACAAATATAGTATTATGAAAGAAGTTGTCCTGATCACCGGCGCCAGCGGCATGATCGCTAAAGAACTGGCAAAAAAAATAGGGAGCGAATACGAGATCAGATTTCTGACCCGGAAAAAAAAACATGATGATGAGTATGAATGGGACATCAAAAAAGGAAGTATAGATGAAACAGCCTTTGACAATGTTTCACACATCATTCACCTGGCAGGTGCCAATATTTCAGAAAAGCGGTGGACCCCGGAAAGAAAAAGAGAACTGATTTCCAGCCGTGTAGATTCCGCAGAATTGCTTCGAACCACTTTAAGAAAAAATAAAATCAAGCTTACTTCTTTTATTTCAGCTTCAGGAATAAATTTTTACGGTACAAAAACCTCAGAAAATATTTACACAGAAAATGATCCTCCGGGTAATGATTTTCTAAGTGAAGTGGTGATTTTATGGGAAAGAGCTGCTGATGATTTCAAGGAACAGGATCTGGCAGAAAGGGTTGTCAAAATAAGAACTGCCGTAGTTCTTTCTGAAAAAGACGGAGCTTTAAAGAAAATGATCCCTCCTATTCAGTACTATATCGGTTCTCCACTGGGAAGCGGCCAACAATATATGCCATGGATTCATATTGAGGATATCTGTTCTATTTATGAATTTGCATTAAAAAATCCAACAATGGATGGTGCTTATAATGCTGTTTCTCCACAACATGCCACCAATAAAGATCTGACAAAAAAAATTGCCAAAGTACTTGGAAGACCTTTATTGATGCCCAATATTCCCGGATTTGTTCTGAAACTGCTATTCGGAGAACTGGCAAATGCTATTCTGGAAGGTTCCAGAGCTTCTTCAAAGAAACTTCAGGATACAGGTTTCCATTTTAAATTTCCTGATCTGGAGGAAGCTTTAAAGGATTTATTAAAAAAGTAATTTCAAGAAAACATTTATTATAACACAACAATATTCTAATGAAAAACCCGAATATAACCTTATTAAACACGGAAATCCTTTCAGATAACTGGTATACTTTAAACAAAGTTACCTACTCTGTTTTAAAAAAGGACGGAACTACAGAAACCCAGAGCAGAGAAGCTTATGACCGCGGAAACGGAGCCGTAATCCTTCTTTACAATAAAGTCTCCAACACCGTTATTCTCACCAGACAATTCAGATTACCGACCTATATCAACGGAAATTCTACAGGCATGCTCATAGAAGCCTGTGCCGGACTTCTGGATAATGATAATCCTGAAGACTGTATCAAAAGAGAAACCGAAGAAGAAACCGGATATAAAATTTCCAAGGTTGAAAAGGTTTTTGAAGCCTATATGTCGCCCGGATCTGTGACGGAAATTCTTTATTTCTTTATTGCAGAATATTCTCATGAAATGAAAATCAATGATGGAGGCGGACTGGAAGAAGAAGGGGAAAATATAGAAGTTCTTGAATTATCTTTTGAAGAAAGCCTGAAAATGATTGACACAGGAGAAATCAAAGATGCAAAAACCATCATGCTTCTGCAGCATCTGAGGATCAAAGGAATCTTGTAAAATAGAATATGAGTGATGATTGATTAATGATGATTGATTAATGATGATTGATACAAAAAAACGTCTATTTGAATAAAAGCAATAAATTAACTCCGGTAGTTTATATGATATGAAGTCTTTGGGAATACAGATAATTAAAGTTAGTGCTTTATTTTTAGTCCTCCTTTTCAGTATCCTGATGCTGAAAGTGATTTCCCAATATACTTCTTTGGATAAAAACACCGGATTTCTGGCTTTCAAACAACAGGTAGTTGATAATCCGTACTGGATGACTTTTTTCTACATTCATATTTTTTCAATAACACTTTGTCTGCTCGCTGGCTTGACACAGTTTTCGAACCGGTTTTTAGCGGAAAACAGAAACCTTCACAAGCTTATCGGGAAAATATATGTGTACAATATTCTGATCATCAATGTTCCCGCGTGTTTTGTACTGGGACTTTTTTCAAATGGAGGGCTTATCGGAATTACAGGTTTTCTGGTACAGGACGTACTTTGGGCTTATTTCACTTTTGCTGCCGTATTTTCTATCAAAAAAGGAAATGTGAACAGACACAGAATGTATATGGTCTTCAGCTATGCCGTCACCACTACAGCGATTACTTTCAGAATTGTTAAAAATCTGTTTTATAACGAAGCTTATCATGACTACGGGCTTTTTTATGGTCTGAATGTCTGGGCTTCCCTTTTTATCAACCTTTTCCTTGCTTATTTAATTCTTAGAAAAAACTCCTGGTTAACGGGAGAAATCAAGGGTAGAAAAGAAAATATACAGACTGAGAAACGACACCAGAAAAAATGAAGCAATAAATATGAAGGTGTTAAAAATAAGTTCATATTTGCTTTGCCTGGTCCATTTACCGAAAAAACGCATGATGAGGTAAGAAATGCCTCCAAAAACAGCGATAATAAAAAGAAGAAAAAAATAATAGATCATGGTTTTGTGTTAATTGATGTAAATCTATTATTTTAAATTTAGAAAAACAACCAAACTGGAGAACTGATCCCAACTAACTTTATTTGAGACAAAATTCATAATTCCAGCAAGGTTAAAATTATAAACGGATCTGTAGGAAAAATCTAATCCTTTTTATTTTCGTAACCGGATTACAGTCTTATTGGAGTAAGCAATTATCATTAACAAAAACACCTCTGTATCAGTTTATAACCGTCTATTTTTCAGAATTTAAAACACCTGAATTCTGAAAATACAAAAACGCAAGTATAAAATCCATATAAAATTTGCAAAATCAATTGAGAAAATCTATTTAATCCTTTATATTTTGAATTTAAAGCTTTAATTTTGCACTGAAATTCAGAAAATTCGGATTCTTTCAACAGGTTATGTACATGAAAAAAATGATGATCGGGCTTGCTTTGGCCTTATCCATTACTATTTGGGGGCAAAAAACTCCTGCAAAAGCAAACAGTCTGACCCCTTACAGCTATCAGACCTTTAACTGTGACAATAAAGGGTATTTTGACCCGGCTAAATATAAAAAGGAAGAAATAGACGGTGTCAATAAACTTTTGTATCAGTTCAATGGGGTTGTATTTGATACCCAGCCTGTTTTTAAAATTGCCCAGCTTGAAGAAATCCGTAAAAACAGAGAAACGTATTTACAGGAACTGGAAAAACAGTATGAAGAAAAGAAAAAAGAATTGTACAGCCTTAAAGTAATTGATCTTCCGAAATGGAAAAAATTAATGGAAGAAACAATTGATTCTTTTGAAAATGAATACCAGCTTAATAAAGAAGAAATCCTTGCCTATTCTGATCCTACCACATTGAGAAACAGTAAATATTACAATACCTGTAGAGAACAGATTGACGCCATCTCCTCTCCCGACAGAGAAAAGATGTTTGCCGCATGGCGAGCGTATACTGAACTTAAAAGCAAAAATAATGCTGACCCAAAAGGTGTAATGGCAAGATTTGAGGCCAAAATGAATGATCCTCAAAAAGAAGATTATGCTTTAATCGATATGATTGGTTTAGGTTTTCATAACTGTGCCAACAGCAGTTTCAGACAAAAGCGTGATAATGAAGAGAGTTCTTACAAGGATTTTGATAAGATTTTCACCAAGCTGAAAAGAACTTGTGATGAACCTTAGGATTGATGTAAAACCTGAAAGATTAAATATAGCGGCACTCATATTGGGCGCTGTTTTTTATGTATTCCCACATTGAATAAAATTATGATCAGAGTTTAATCGGCTGTGAAAGTTAACAATACAGATTCTACAGCAGTTAATCATCCTGATTTAATGCTTTAAAAACAGCTAAATAAATTAATAATGAATAAGTTATGGTTTATCAGATTTAAATCCGTAATTTTGCACCCCGAAAATAAGGATTAGAGATATGAAAAAAATTGGTGAGCACAGAACACTTCTTGGAGTCGATAAAAACGTTACTTTAAAAGAATTAAAGACGATTTACAGAAATGTGATGAAAGATACCCATCCTGATAAATTCATTAATGATGAAGCAGGAAAGCAGGAAGCTGAAGAAAAAAGCAAATCTGTGATTGAAGCCTACCACTTTTTGGTAAGTATCAATCCGGAAACGCAGGAAAAATATAAGGAAGAATATACTGAAACCATTACAAAATCCAATATTCAGGATTTTTATTTGGAGAAATCAATTTTAACGGTTCAGCATCTGAACGGGAATATGTATGAATATATGGGCGTTCCAAAAAATACGTATATCAAAATGATCAATGCTGATTCACCAAGCCGTTTTGCAAGAAGACACATCTACGGAAACTTCGTTTACAGAAAGTCTGGAGAGGCTATGGCAGATTAATCTTTTCCTATTATAATATACAAAGCTTCCAGTTTTGCTGGGAGTTTTTTTTGTTGCCAAAACATGGCTTTATGTTTTGGCTCCTATGTTTGCAAAAGAATAAATTTACATACAAAGCAAAAGGGGTGAGAGAACAGTTTTGGCTAAATAACTCAGGAAGTATATTGTGCTTTAGAAATGTCCTCA
>NZ_SCNC01000057.1:0-1210 GCF_005503635.1 Chryseobacterium sp. 2VB | reverse complement strand
TGTGCTATAACAATACATTCGCTACAAAATGAAGTAAGCTTTTATATGATACAGAAAATTGAAAAGGGAGACTAATGCGGTTTCCTTTTTTGCATATCTAAAAGCCCATTATTTGTTGATGACTCCCTACCAGAGGCTATTTTTTCTTGGGTTTTGATTTTAAAGTAACATTTTTATCTTTCAAGTAATTTAAATAGGCATAATTTCTAGGTATAATTTTTTCTTCTGAATCCCAAAATTTTGTAGTAACTTCAGGTTGAATAGGAATAAGGTGTTCCAATTCTTGTAACCTCTCCCACGGCGTTTTTCCATTCAAGGACGAGTGTGGTCTTTTCTTATTGTAAAAATCCTGCCATTCAATAGCCAAAGCATTTAAATCAAGCTTTGGATTAGATAAGTCTAGTAACGACCAAAATTCAGATTTATCAGTTTGCTGGGTTCTTTCTACCTTACCATTTAAGTGTGGAGATCGGGGTTTTATAGGTCTATATTTAATAAAATGCTCATGCAATTCATATTGAAAAGAATAGTTGAAAAATTCCGTTCCCCAGTCCGTTTGAATATGTTGTATAGGAAAATAAAAGGTGTTTAAAATTTCACTTAAAAAATGGATGGTACTTTCTGCTTTCTTATTTGAATAAATCCTAATAATTTTCATTCTGGTACAGTCATCAATAGCTGTAAATTGATATGCCTTACTTCTGATTTTAGTAACATCTAGTTGGACTCTATCCCCTGGAACTTCTTTACTATATCTTTTATAATCAGACTTTCTTCGCCTTTTTACAATGGGGTTAACTTTGTGCTTAGACAATACTCGCCAAACAGTCATTGCAGATAGTGAAATTCCTTTTCTGAGCAGATGAATTGAGATACGTGCTGCTCCCCACCGTTTTTTCTTTCTTAAATCAAGAATTAAGGATTCAATTTCAGGTGTAATTTTAGTATTGGAGAGGGTTTTAGGACGTTTCGACTTATCTGACAGTCCATGTTCACCTTCTTCTTTATACCTCTTTATCCAGCGATGAAGAGTTGATCTGGCTATTCCACAACGGAGAGCTGTTTTTGTTACAGATCCCCATTCCAAGTAGATTTTAAGCCAATCTTTACGAGCTTTTATTTGCTGTTGTTGTTTATTCATGGATAAAGATTTTCAACTTTACACCATAAATTTAAGTCATTTTTGTAGCGGATCTATTGATACTTTACA
>NZ_SCNC01000030.1:0-60528 GCF_005503635.1 Chryseobacterium sp. 2VB | reverse complement strand
GCGAAGCGCATTGACGTATTCACCATTGATAAATGAATGGTCAATGGTCAATTTTTGCTTTGCAAAGTCAATTATTAATCCTACCCTACAACCAATTCACAAGCGAAGCGCATTGACATCTTCACCATTGATTAGTGAATAGTCAATGGTCAATTTTTGCTTCGCAAAATCAATTATTAATCCTACCCTACAACCAATTCACATGCGAAGCGCATTGACGTATTCACCATTGATAAATGAATGGTCAATGGTCAATTTTTGCTTTGCAAAGTCAATTATTAATCCTACCCTACAACCAATTCACAAGCGAAGCGCATTGACATCTTCACCATTGATTAGTGAATAGTCAATGGTCAATTTTTGCTTCGCAAAATCAATTATTAATCCTACCCTACAACCAATTCACATGCGAAGCGGATTGACATCTTCACCATTGATTAGTGAATAGTCAATGGTCAATTTTTGCTTCGCAAAGTCAATTATTAATCCTACCCTACAACCAATTCACAAGCGAAGCGCATTGACATCTTCACCATTGATTAGTGAATGGTCAATGGTCAATTTTTGCTTTGCAAAGTCAATTATTAATCCTACCCTACAACCAATTCACAAGCGAAGCGCATTGACGTATTCACGATTCACCATTACTTCTTTTTTCTGCCTTAATGTCCAGATTTTAGATTTGGCAGACTCTTTGTCAAACAATCAGTAAATAAATATTGAATTATGGAAAACCAGGATATTAACGAAGAAAGCATCAATAATCAGGAAGAAAACAATGTTCAGAATGACGCAACATCACAGGACAATGTGACAGCTGCACCTTCTCCGGAGGAACTTTTGGCAGAAGAGAAAGACCGTTACATCAGACTGTATGCTGAATTCGAAAATTATAAAAAAAGAACAAGCAAGGAGAAGATGGAATTCTTCCAGTATGCCAACCAGGAAATGATGGTTTCAATGTTAGGAGTTTTGGATGATTTTGAAAGGGCTTTAAAAGAAATCGCTAAAAACGGAAATCCGGCTGATCTTCAGGGTGTAGAGCTTATCTATCAGAAATTCAAGAATAAACTTACCGAAAAAGGCTTACAAACAATGGAAGTAAAGGCTGGTGACAGCTTTAATGTTGATTTCCATGAAGCGATTACCCAGATCCCAGCTCCATCGGAAGATTTGAAAGGAAAAATCGTAGACGTTATTGAAACAGGGTACACTTTAAATGATAAAGTAATCCGTTTTGCAAAAGTAGTAACAGGAAATTAAAATTCATAAATGATAAATGATGAGTGATAAT
This sequence comes from Chryseobacterium sp. 2VB, assembly GCF_005503635.1. Classification (NCBI taxonomy): domain Bacteria; kingdom Pseudomonadati; phylum Bacteroidota; class Flavobacteriia; order Flavobacteriales; family Weeksellaceae; genus Chryseobacterium; species Chryseobacterium sp. 2VB. The sequence continues at coordinate 59,234 of NZ_SCNC01000030.1, read as the reverse complement.
TGAATGTTTCACTTATTAGCTTTAGAATATCTTTTATCATTTATCAACAATCAATTATAAAATTGTCATGTCAAAAAGAGATTATTACGAGGTTCTTGAGATCAGCAAATCTGCATCAGCCGACGAAATAAAAAAAGCATACCGTAAAATGGCCATCAAATTCCACCCGGATAAAAATCCAGGGGATAAAGAGGCTGAAGAAAAATTTAAAGAAGCTGCTGAGGCTTATGAAGTTCTGAGCGATGATCAGAAACGTGCCAGATACGACCAGTTCGGACATGCCGGAATGGGTGGAAATGGTGGTTTCGGAGGCGGAGGCTTCGGAGGCGGAATGAATATGGAGGATATTTTCAGTCAGTTTGGAGATATTTTCGGTGGCGGTTTCGGTGGATTCGGCGGTGGCGGTGGAGGCCGTCAGCAGGTGAAAGGTTCTAATTTAAGAATCAGGATCAAGCTGAACCTTGAGGAAATGGTAAACGGTACTCAGAAAACCATCAAAGTAAAGAAAATGAAGATGGCGGAAGGTGTCACTTCAAAAACATGTCCTACCTGTAACGGTTCCGGTGTTCAGTTAAAAGTGATGAATACCATGTTCGGTCAGATGCAGACTCAAACTACCTGTGGTACATGTCAGGGAATTGGTAAAGTTGCTGACAAAATTCCTGCAGGGGCGAATGCACAGGGTCTTATTAAAGATGAAGAGGAAATTACCATCAACATTCCGGCAGGTGCAAGAGACGGTATCCAGCTTAATGTAAGAGGAAAAGGAAATGATGCCCCATTTGGAGGTGTTCCGGGAGACTTATTGGTGATTATTGAAGAGGAAGTAGATCAAACGATCAAAAGAGAAGGTGATAATCTTCACCAGGAATTATATGTTTCATTTGCTGAAGCTGCTTTAGGAACCAAGAAAGAAATTCCTACCGTTGGCGGAAAAGTGAAAATTACCGTTGATCCGGGAACTCAGTCCGGAAAAATCTTAAGATTGGCTGGAAAAGGACTTCCAAGCATCGACAGCTATGGTAAAGGAGACATGTTCATCCACATCAATGTATGGACACCGCAAAAGCTTACCAAAGAGCAGAAGGAATTCTTTGAAAAGCAGATGTCCAGCGGAGAAATGGTTGCAGAACCATCCGGAAAGGAAAAAACTTTTTTTGATAAAGTAAAAGATTTATTCAATTAATATAAAAAAGAGACTTGTAAAAAGTCTCTTTTTTGCTTTGAAGAAGGCTCCGGTTTTGTGGCAATGAGAAGAGCAAACAGTGACTATTTTGTTACTGAAAAAGCTTTATCAATAAACCTATGCTTATAGTAAATCAACCTACGTTGTTTCAACTTTTTGATATTCTTTTTAGTGGCAATGGCTTCGACAGGCTCAGCCTGACAATGTTTAAAATTTTGATTGATATTTGGGTTATCAACCTGAGCCTGTCGAAGGGCTATCAATAAGAAAACCTTATGATTAATCTCGAGTATTAATTAAAGGAAGGCTCATCAACTTTAATTCATTTAACTAAAAGATATTGAATGAACCTAAAAAAAGTCCTGTACTCTCTCGAATACAGGACTTTTTGATTATTTAATTTTAATTCTGTTTTATTTTTTTGTCGCCAGGGAATAGATTGCTTTTCCTAAAGTGAAAACCAATACTGCAGCAATTCCCCCTACAAGACCGAAAGTAAATTCTTTCAGCATAGAAGGCCACGTTGGAAGCAGCTCATGTAAATAATGAATATTATGAGCAAAAATTCCTCCTGAAACCAGGATCAAAGCAATCGTTCCTACAACTCCTAAAAGTTTGATGATAACTGGTAATGCCTTTACCAATAAATGACCAAGCTTGGAGAAGAATCCTTTGTCATGACTCTTTTTAATTAAACTGAAACCTGCATCATCCATTCTTACAATCAATGCAACAATTCCATACACTCCTACTGTTGCAATAAATGATACAAAAGTAACCGTTAAAATCTGTGTAAGAAGCGGATGTTCCTGCTGGATAACCGTTCCCAATGCAATAATTACAATTTCAATAGAAAGAATAAAATCTGTTCTGATCGCTGAGTTTATTTTTGCTTTTTCAGAAACTTCAGAGTTTTCTTCTTCTTCACTTTCTTCGATGACTTCGTGCCCTTTTTTGGAACGGTGGAACAGGAATTCTATAATTTTCTCTACTCCTTCAAAGGCAAGATATATTCCCCCTAAAATAAGAATCATTTCAATAGCCGGTTTGTACAGCCAGTTGAGAAGAAAGGCAATAGGAAGAATGATCAGTTTATTGATAAATGATCCTTTGGTAATAGCCCACAAAACCGGAAGTTCTCTGGAGGAAAGAAAGCCCGTGGCTTTTTCTGCATTCACAGCCAGGTCGTCCCCTAAAATTCCTGCTGTCTTTTGTGTAGCAATCTTACTGGTAACTGCTACATCATCCATCAATGCTGCAATATCATCCAAAATAGCAAAAAAGCCTGATGCCATATTTTAATAATTTTTTAATCTTTGTTAAGTTCAGCAAAAATAATTATTTAATTCCGTTTTTGGATTCATAATATGACAATAATTTTCAAAATTATGAGAATCATTAAGCAGTCCTTCACTTTCAATATTTTATATCTTTGTTTAAAACCTATTCAATGGATAAAAACTGGGAAGACCAATTACAAAGTTTATGGCTACAACTGGGAACGATAAGTAATGAAGCGTTTATTCAGCAAATTAAAAATCATGTAGAGTTACTTACAGACAACAATTCCCAGGCTATTGCCGATTTTGAAAGAGCCTGTGCTTTTGACTCCACCGGACATGAAAAGGAAGCAGAGCCTTTGTACAGATCGGCATTAGATCACGGATTAACCGGCTTACGAAGAAGAAGAGCAAGAATCCAGCTGGCAAGCACCTTAAGAAATATTGGAAAAACAGAAGAAAGCATTCATATTTTAAGGGAAGAAAAAGCCCATTATTCTGATGAATTAAACGATGCGGTAGATTCTTTTTTAGCGCTGTCTCTTTCTTCGGCCGGGAAATACGAGGAAGCATTATCATTAACTTTAAAGGCACTTTCCCACCATCTGCCAAGATACAACCGATCTGTTTACAACTATGCCAAGGGTCTGAATAAGGAATTGTAATAATATTTTTTTATTTTTACTTTATGAAAAAGCTCATTCTCCGGTATCATTTTTTCGCTATGGGATGTGTTGGCTTCGTGCTGCAGTCCTGTAATACGAAATTCAGGGTCTGGGTAGGCCCCGGAGGCCAGCAGAAGATTTACAATCTGAAATATGGTGAGCATAAAAGACAGAAAATGGATGTCTTTCTTCCCAAAGATTATGCTGAAAATTCCCCTGTAGTCCTTATCGTTCATGGCGGCGCCTGGACTTTGGGTAAAAAAGAGCATATGATCCAGGTTCAGAAGATGCTTTTTGAAAACAAGATTCCAAGCATCAATATGAATTACAGGCTGGTTTCTCCAAAAGAAAAAATCACTTATAAACAACAGCTTGAAGATATTGCCCTTGCCATTGAAAAATTCAATTCTCTGGCGGAAAAAGCAGAGCTTCAGCCCAATAATTACATTCTTCTGGGAGAAAGTGCCGGCGGACATCTCGCCTTACTTTACGGTTATCAGCATCCCGAGCAGATCAAAAAAATCATCTCTTTAAGCGGCCCAACAGATTTTTACAGCTCAGAATATCTTAAATCGTTTTATTCAAAATATACTTCTCCTACTTTTCAGAAAGTAGTAGGAACTAAGTTTGACCGGAAAAATATTTCTGAAGCCTTCAAAGAAGCCAGTCCTATTGCTAATATTACCAATGTTCCTACATTGTTGTTTCAGGGAAACAATGATGTACTGGTCAACCAGCATCAGGGAATCGCCATGGATTCAGCGCTTACCCAAATGAATATTCCGCATAAATTCATTTTCATGAAAGGAGCCGGGCATGCCCCCAGATTCTTCAGTAAAAGAAAAAGAGACAGCATTATCTATCCTAATATTTTGGAATGGATTAAAAAGTAAAGATGTCTAACAGAATTTTTTTGATTATTAAACGTTCTATGTTAACTTGTAAATAAATATGCTAAAAAATTAATTGATAAGCAATAAAAAAGCCATCTCATGATTGAGACGGCTCTATATTTTTTGATTGAATTCTTTATCTATTCAAAGTCCTGGTCTTCATATTTGGAAAGATCTTCTTTTTTCCCGAAAACAAATTTGATAATTACCGGAAGTGTTGTTACCAATACGATTACAATAATGATGTATTCCAGTTTCTCTTTCAGGTTGATGCCAAACTGCTCCATAAAAAGCTTGTCAAGATAATGTCCTGCAAAGATCAGAATAAAAGACCATAATACAGCTCCAATAATATTATCTCTTAAAAACTCTTTTTTATCCATCTTTACGATACCTGCTACAATAGGAGTAAAAGTTCTTACAACCGGTAAGAATCTTGCCATAATAACTGCTAATGCTCCGTGTTTTTCAAAGAAATCGTGTGCCTGGTAAAGGTATTTTTTCTTAAATAGCATTGAATCCGGTCTTTTATACAAAGCTGGTCCTGCTTTTCTTCCGAAGTAATATCCTACTTCATTTCCAATAATAGCAGCAAGAGCTACTCCTGAAGCCAATAAGGTGGTATCTAAAAAATCGCTCCCTGTAGAGCCAAAAGTCTCTTTGATGATTTCAACGGCATAAATTCCCGAAACGAAAAGTAGAGAATCTCCAGGTAGAAAAAATCCTACAAAAAGACCCGTTTCAGCAAAAACAATAAATAAAATCAGCCAAAACCCTCCCATTTTTATATAAAACTCCGGGTTTAATAAATCCTTCCAGCTATTGAAATCTTCCATAAATATCGATGAACAACAAAAGTAAGTCTAAAATGTCTGAAACAAAAATTAATTATAAGATTTTAACTAAAATTCAAACATGATTTTTATAAGTCGAGATCATCATCGGAAACTGCGGTTCCATCGGCCATTAAGAATGCTTTCAGGAAAGGAGTGATATTACCATTCATTACCGCATCCACATCTGACGTTTCATGACCGGAACGTACATCTTTTACCAGCTTGTAAGGATGCATAACGTAGTTTCTGATCTGGCTTCCCCACTCGATCTTCATCTTGTTGGCTTCAATCTCGTTTCTGGCTTTCATACGTTCTTCCAATTCCATTTCGTAGAGTCTTGAACGAAGGAGCTGCATTGCCTTTTCTTTATTCTGAAGCTGAGAACGGGATTCTGAGTTTTCAATAATAATTCCTGTAGGAGCGTGGCGAAGACGTACAGCCGTTTCCACCTTGTTTACGTTCTGTCCTCCTGCTCCGGAAGCTCTCATCGTTTCAAAGCTGATATCGGCAGGATTGATGTTGATTTCAATGGTATCATCCACCAAAGGATAAACATATACCGAAACAAAACTGGTATGGCGTTTCGCATTACTGTCAAACGGGGAAATTCTTACCAAACGGTGTACTCCGTTTTCACCTCGTAAATATCCAAAAGCGAATTCACCTTCAATTTCAAGGGTCACAGTCTTCACACCTGCTACATCTCCTTCCTGGAAGTTAAGTTCACGGATCTTATAGCCTTGTTTTTCTGCCCACATGGTATACATTCTCATCAGCATGGATGCCCAGTCACAACTTTCTGTTCCCCCTGCCCCTGCTGTAATCTGAAGTACTGCAGAAAGTTCATCACCTTCGTTGGAAAGCATATTTTTGAATTCCAGGTCTTCAATTTTTTCTACCAATTGCGGGAAAGTCTCATCCAGTTCTTTTTCAGAATCCGGATCTTCTTTAGCGAAATCAGCCAAAACCTGTAAATCTTCAAACTGTGTCTGAATTTCGTCATAGCTTTCTACCCATTTTTTCTTGGAACGAAGCTGTTTTAGAAATGCTTCAGCAGTTTTTGGATTATCCCAAAATTCGGGTGCCGCAGTTTTTTCATCATCATTGGCTATTTCAATCTTCTTTTTTTCAATCTGAAGGTATCTGTGTAAGTCTTCAATTCTGGATTGAACTTCTTTTATCTGGTCGTTGTTAATCACGAATGTTTCTTTTTTGCAAAAATAAGGAATTCTTTTAGAGTGGAGAGGTTTAGGATTCGAGTTTTCGAGGTGCGGGATTCGAGTTGTAGAGTTTGAGAGTTTTAGAGTTTGAGAATGCATCCGTTTTGGATTCGGGTAGTGAGGTTTGAGGATTTTAGAGTTAGAGCGTGTTTGAGGAAAAAGTTTCAAGATTCGATTTATAGAGTTTTGGAGTCGGGAATGTGCCCTTAGCTTCCAACCTCCAGCTTCTAGCTTCCAGCCAACTTCTAATTTCTTTTCAATAAAAACTTATTAATCACAAATTTTATACTACCAATCCATCTATTAAATCATTTCTGCTATTATCTCTCCTATTTTCGGAGCTAAAGCAACTCCCATTCCTGAAAGTCTTACGGCACAGAACTGTTTTTCTGAAACCTGTTTTACAATGGGTGACTTTTCTTCGCCCATAGCCATTATTCCTGACCAGCGAAGGGCAATTTTAAAATTATTACCGGGAAGAACAATTTCTTTTAAAAACTTTTCCAGATGATCCTGTAAAAATTCCGTTGTTTCAAAAACCGTTGTTTCTTCTGTTTTAAAATCCTTATTTCGCCCGCCACCTAGTAATATCCGGTTTCCTACATTTCTGAAATAATAGTAGCCTTCATCGTAATGAAAAGTACCTTTAAGTTTTAAACCGTCTATTGGTTCTGTCAGAAGAACCTGCCCACGGGCCGCAATGATATTTTCTTTTTCCAGAAATTTTGAAGTAAATGCATTGGTACAATAAATAAGCTGGTCGGCGATTACAGAAAGATCAGTTGAAAGCTGCACCTCAACTTTGTCTGTTTCTTCAATATTTTGAACTTCCGTTCCAAATAAAAACTCAATTTTCAGTTCGTGACATTTCTCCAGCAGTTTCTGTACTAACTTTCCGGAGTGAAGACCTCCTTCACAGGGATTTTCTATCAGGAATTCAGATTTTCCGAGTCCGAATTCCTGTATTTTATTTTGATTCAAAGCATAAGTCTGAGCCAATCCGGTTATTGTTTTCAGTTTTTCATTGACTACTTCAATATGAGATAAAGGGTCTTCATTATTTATAATTTCATAACCTCCATTCAGTTCAAAATCAATTTCATCATGTTTAAAATAATGCTGGATTTTCTGAAGTCCGTTAAATCTCATTGTAACAAGCTCCAGTGTTTTTTCCCAGCCCATTTTCTCAGAATCGGCAATGACTTCGGTAAGACTTCCAAAGCAGGCAAATCCGGCATTTCTTGTGGAAGCACCCAATGGAATGCTATTCCGCTCAATAATGAGAACAGATTTTTCAGGATACTTCTCCTTTATGGATATGGCTGTCCAAAGCCCGGAAAACCCCGCACCAATAATGATGATGTCTCTTTTTCTGTAGAAAGTATCCAGTTCCCAAATACTGTTCATAAATAATGAGTAATAGGTAATGAGTAATTTTTATAAAGCCTTAAACTTTAACCTTGAACTTTAAACGCGGTTATCCTTTATCTCCTTCTTGATTATGCTGGAATCCTATTGCTCTTTGCGGCTCTTCGACAACTCTGTAGGTTTCCAGTTCATTTTTCAGAGCCTGAATCCTAAACCTGAAGTCATCAAAATTATTGATAATGGCATCCGCAAGAAATCGTGCTACCTGATCAAGATATTCTTCAGTAAGTTTTGATCCTGCATCCCTTAATGCGCTGTCTAAAATTTTCTGATCAATTTTCAGCTTTTCGTTTCTGGTTCTCTGATAAAGGTTTTTGATTCTTTTCTTTAAACTTTGGGTAAAGTCTATCAGCATTGTGTTACTGAAGGCTTTCATCTTTGAAGAGATTTCATGCCAGAATGGAACCTTATCAGCCTTGTTGTTTTTAAGTATTTTATAGAGTAAAGAATCTTCTTCCAATCCTCTGGTCATGGCGTAAAGAATGATTTCCGAGCGCTCAGCAGCATTGGGTGGAAAAATAGGAATCAGCACATCAAATCTTCCGGGTGCAAGAATTTCCTCATCAATTTCAGCCACAGAATTAGCTGAACCTACCATTAAAACACCTTCTTTTTCAAACTTTCCGATGTAGTGAAGAATCAGTTCCTGAGCCTCAAGATTGCAGGAAGCAATGTCTGTTTCCGCCCTTCTCTGCATCATAATTTCATCAAAATCATCCATAAAAAGAAGCATTTTGTTTTCCTTCATCATACTCACCAGGAAATCACTGAAATTGATCTCATTTCCATCAATCAGCGAAGTTCCCAAATAATGTTTTTTGACTTCCTTAAACTGATATCCGATAATTTCAGCAATTTTGTTGGCCCAGAATATCTTACCGCTTCCGGGAGGTCCGTACAGAATAATCCCTGCAGGCTTGTTGATGCCCCAGTCTTTGATCTGCTGCGGATTCAGGAAGGGTTCCAGAACAGTGGATGTATAAAAAAACAGGTCTCTGTATCCGATAAAATCTCTTTGCTGAAGGCTGGTTTTGTGCCCAAAATAATCGTAGACAAACTGATAATTCCCTCCCAGTTTATTATCAATTCCATAGCTTGATATGGAGGATTTGTAAAAACCATTATCGAAAATATTGAGATTATTGTCTTTGATCACCTTTTCAACCTTGTCTTTTGGCTGCTTAATGACTTCGGCAATCTGCTCCAGGGTTTTATTCTTATCAAGATCTTTTTCATACAATCTTAAAAAATCTACATTTTCGCGGGCAAATTTTTCAAAATCTTTTTTTACCTCAAAATTGGTACTGATACAATCTACCAGTTCAAGATCAAAATCCTGGATAAACTGTTTTATGGCTTCTGCAGATACATTTAATTCTTCTGCCAGTTCAATTAGCTTCATAACTGTTGATTAATTCTATCAAATTTAATGTATTTGTCCATAAATTAATATTGATTTATGATAATTCTGTAACATTCTCTAATTTATATAGACTACTACTATGTAAAACAAATTACATGGAAAAGATTTTATCAGTAAAAAATTTGACGAAAAAATTCAAAAGAGTTGTGGTCAACAATATTTCTTTTGATGTCGAGAGAGGAAATGTTTATGGCCTTTTGGGACCGAACGGAAGCGGAAAATCCACTACTTTCGGGATGCTGCTTTCAACCATCAATCCCACCAGCGGAGACTGGTTCTGGTTTGGCAAGAAAGGAACTGATCCTGACACCTTAAAAAAGATCGGAGCAATTATCGAACAGCCTAACTTTTATCCTTATTTAAGCGCAGAAACCAACCTTAAGATTGTCGCTGAAATTAAGCAAACACCCTACTCAAGGATTGACGAAGTTCTGAAAACGGTTAATCTATATGAAAGAAGAAAAGATACTTTCAAAACTTTCTCTTTAGGAATGAAACAGCGTCTGGCCATAGCTTCAGCGATGCTCAACAATCCTGAAGTGATGATATTGGATGAACCCACCAACGGACTGGATCCTGAAGGAATCATTCAGATCAGAGAAATTATCAGTGATATTGCCAAGCAGGGAATCACCATTATCATTGCAAGCCATCTTCTGGATGAAATTGAAAAAATCTGCAGCCATGTCATTGTCTTGAAGGAAGGAAATTCCATTTACTGCGGAAGGGTGGATGAAATGACTTCCAACAACGGATATTTTGAGCTGAAAGCTGATAATAACACATTACTTTTAAATGCGTTGAACGAACTTCAGTGGTTCTCGTCCATCAATCAGGAAGGTGATCTTATCAAAGCTCAGATCCGTGATGACGCTTCTATTTCAGCTTCGGCAATGAATCAGAAACTAGCTGAAAAAGGAATCTATCTTTCTCATTTAACAAAGAAAAAATTATCTCTAGAATCTCAATTCCTTGAACTTGTAAAAAACACCAATTAATCATGATCAAATTATTAAAACTTGAATATTACAAAAACCTGAACTATAAACCGTTCAGAGTTTTCACGATACTTTATTTCGCCATTCTTATTGCTTTACTTTTCATTGGATTGGTTGACTTTGATGTTTTTGGAGGAACGATCAATTTAAAAGAACAGGGAATTTATAATTTCCCGGAAATCTGGAATTTCACCACATGGATTGTTGCTTTATTGAAAATTTTCCTGGGACTGATCATTGTTTTCTCTATTTCCCAGGAATTCAGCAACAGAATGTTCAAGCAAAACACGATTGATGGGCTAAGCAGAAAGGAATTCATCACTTCAAAATTGCTGACGATAAGCATTTTCACTATTGTTTCGACAGCCATTGTGTTGGGAATTACTTTGTTTCTGGGCTATCAATATTCGAATACAACGGACTCTACCAAGGCTTTTGCTGAAATGTTCTTTATTGGAAATTATTTTGTGAAGCTATTTACGTTCTTTTGCTTCTTAATGTTCCTTTCCATTTTACTGAGAAAATCTGTTTTTGTTTTTCTTGCCCTTTTCGTTTTCTGGATTGGCGAAGGAATTTTAACCGCTCTTGAAACGTATTCAAAAGTAAAGGGAATGCAGGGACCGCAAAGAAATGAGGTTCTTCAGAATGATTTTTTTATCTCGCACCTTTTACCGCTTGAAAGCATGTCCAGCCTTATTCCTAACCCAATGATGAGATTAAATATGGCTAAAATGATGGGCTTACAATATGAGTTCCACTACCCTACGGAAAGCCTTATCGCTTGTCTGGTGTGGTGTGCTATTTTTATATTCGGTTCGTACTGGATTCTGAGAAAAAGGGATTGGTAGACGGCTATATTTAGGATTTAAAGATTTAAAAAATTAAAATATTTAAAGATTATTTTTAAGTGGTTCGTTTTCGGATCACTTTTTTTGGCTTAAAATTTTCATTCGGTACTGTTAAAAACCAGCCATGAAAAAAATATACTACTTTCCAGGATTGATCAGTGCCTTGCTGATTCCTGTTTTATTCTGGTATTATGGAAACCAAAAGTTTGAAGATATTAATGTTTCTGTGATAGATATTGGACTTCCTGCCAAAGAAAGAGAGGGGATTAAAAATACTTTTGCAAGTTTTGAACCTGTAAGAAACTGGAATTACCAAAAAATAAAAATAGCCCCTGGTACTGCTAAAGAAAATTCAAAATCATATGTTTCTGAACTGAAAAAACTCCAGAAAAGAAATGAGAAAGAGTCTGGTATTGAGTTTATTTTAGATCAAAATAATAGTTATGGTGATTTTGTCTCAGTTTTGAATGATCTTGCAATTGCCAAACAGGAACAGTATGCCGTTGACCTTGAGAAAACAGGACATATTTTTGCGGTTTATAGCTATATTGATCCTAAGGTGCAATATCCTGAATATGAATGTTTACTTTGTAATGATGTTATCAGACCAGAATATAAACCTGATTTTTTTGAAAAAATACAATTGCGTCTCGCAGAACTTCCGAAAGATACCTATTACTTTATTTTCGGATTTCTCCTATTTCTGAACATCTCCATGTTCAGCATCAAAGAAAGATTTCAACTACATCATTAATTCAATATAAAAAGGCTGCCCAACGGCAGCCTTCCTTTCATATTACTTTTTATCTAACAACGGAAGATATTTTCCGTATCCTTTGCTTTCCATTTCAGCTTTCGGAATAAATTTCAGTGAAGCACTGTTGATACAGTAACGAAGTCCTCCTTTATCCTGCGGCCCGTCTGTGAAAACGTGTCCCAGGTGAGCATCCCCCGTTTTACTTCTTACTTCTACTCTATCCATACCATGGGAACGATCCAGTTTTTCATCAATCAAACCTTTGGTAATCGGTTTTGAGAAACTTGGCCATCCGCATCCGGATTCAAATTTATCGGTAGAGACAAACAAAGGTTCCCCTGTTGTAATATCTACATAAATTCCTTCACGGGTTTCATTCCAGTACTCATTCTGGAAAGGTCTTTCGGTACCGTTTTCCTGGGTAACATTATATTGTTCTGCAGTCAGTTTTTCTTTTAAAACTTTTTTATCCTGCTTTTGGTAAGCCGGTTTTGGAAGCGGGTTGGCTTTTTTGGCCATTTCAAAAAGTCCCGGTTCAATATGACAGTAACCGCCTGGATTTTTATCCAGATAATCCTGATGATAGTCTTCAGCTCTGTAGAAATTTTTCAATGGAATAGTTTCTACGACTACTGGTTTATGATAATTCTTTGCCAGCTTCTGAACTTCCGATTTTACCACCGCTTCATCTGTTTTATCAGTGAAATAGATTCCTGTTCTGTACTGGTTTCCTCTGTCATTTCCCTGCTGATCTTTGCTTGTAGGATCAATGGTTTTAAAATACAGATCAATCAATAGTTTCAGATCTACCTGCTCAGGATCATATTTTACTTTTACGGTTTCTGCGAAACCTGTTGTATGGCTTACGACTTCTTCATAAGTAGGATTTTTGGTATTACCGTTGGCATAACCAACTTCTGTTCCTACCACGCCACGAATCTGTTGAAAAAAATGTTCTGTTCCCCAGAAACATCCACCTGCAAAATAAATCTCTTTAACGTTCTTGTTATCCATAATTTCCTCATTTTCTTTTTTTATTTCCACCACATTGGACTTTGCTTTTCTGAAAAGCCCTGATTCCGCAGCAAATACTGCTATACCCAGAATGATTCCGAGTGCAATTAATATATTCTTCATTTTTACTTTTTTATTCATTACTTATTATTTTGAATGATCATTACTCCAAATCCTAAAAACATAAGGTCTTTCAGAATAAAGAAATCCGTCACAGGCACTCCGTCCACTATTTTCCACATTCCCGGTGTTGTCAATAAATAACTTAATGTTACCAGAAAAGTTACGATCATTCCTACACCTGCATACTTTTTGAGTACAGCAAATTTCGCACTAAATATCAGGAGTAATGCAATGATAATTTCTATCGCTCCGATAAGATTTGACACTGCCTGAGCACTCATAATCTTATATACGAAAAAAGTTAAGAAATGGTTTTCTACCAAAGGTTTTATTGCAGCTGCTTCTGTGGGAGTGAATTTGAATATACCAATCCACAGTAAAATAAGTGCTGCTCCGAAAAGCGAAATATAATACCCGATTCGGGTTAATTGATTTTTAGATTCCTGTACTGTTCCGACCATATTTTTAAGATTTTAAATGAATACTTTATTGTTTTCAAAAGTATAGTCGGTGCTATTTTAAAATCCTGACAGAAATTATCCTAGAAATTTAATTTATCGATCATTTTATTTTTAAAGTCCTGAATTTCAGAATCATTAATTTCAGTTTCTTTTTCAGAAAAAGTCTTTTTAAAAGCTTTATCCAGAAGAGCCAGCTTTTCATTGTACATCCTGCACCATTTACAGATCATCAGGTGCATGCTGAGCATCCTGTTTTCTCTGGCAGAAATAGATTGGGCATTCCTTTTTTCCATCAGTAAAGTAGCTTCACTGCACGGTAAAAATAATATATGTAGTATTCTTCGTATCATGATTTCTTATGATTTTGAAAACCAGTTAAACTCCAGACATTCTCTGAGCTGCATGCGGCTTCTCTGCAAAATCTTCCATAGATTAGTCGTGGAAACATTCAATTCCTGACTTACTTCCGGTGCTTTTTTTTCTTCAATATAATACATTTTCAACAGAATCTTCCATTTGGAGGGCAATTCCTCAATACATTCCTCGAGTGTTTTATTAAAATCCTTGTTGTCTAAAAGCTCATCCCCTTCTCCTGATACATTCCAGTCATTTAAAACATCATTGTGTTTCCATGATCCTGTTTCATCAAAAAAATGATCGAGTCGGATATTGGGTTCAGATTTGTATTTTTTCCGGTAAAAATCGGCCACTTTTCTATTCAGAATAGCCATCAGCCATGTAAGCGCATTGCTTTTCCCTTCAAAAGAATCATAAGCTGAGTAAGCAGCAAGAAAAACTTCCTGAACCACATCCTGTGCATCTTCTTTATTTGAAAGTACGTACAGTGCCCGCTTCAAAAGCGGCCCTGAATACTGTTCTATCCAGCTTTTCAGTTCTTCATCTTTTGTCATTGGAAGGATTTTTTGTCTTTTTTCAGATCGCAACGAAGGTAGGAAGTTAAATGGAAAATTGCAAAATGAGATCGATTATTATTGATTACAGTCATTACAAACTTGCCATCTCAAACCTTACAGGTTTTGAAAACCCGTGAGGTTTAGGACACATCCATATCCAAAGCCGGGCACCATTCAAAACATAGCATAAAATTATTACAAATCGCTTAAAAATAGTAAATTTGCATCTTATCAAAATTTGATACTAAAAAAAGCAAAAGCAATACTATGACATCACAAGAGATACGTCAAAAATTTTTAGATTATTTTAAAAGTAAGGAGCACTTGATCGTTCCTTCAGCTCCTATTGTGCTGAAAGACGACCCTACCCTTATGTTTTCCAACTCCGGAATGACGCAGTTCAAGGATTTTTTCCTTGGCTACAAAACCCCTACCGCCCCTAGAATTGCCGATACACAGAAGTGTCTGAGAGTTTCAGGGAAGCACAATGACCTGGATGATGTAGGGAGAGATACTTACCACCACACTATGTTTGAAATGTTGGGAAACTGGTCTTTCGGGGATTACTTCAAAAAAGAGGCTATTGCTTTTGCCTGGGAATTACTGACTGAAGTATACGGAATTCCAAAAGAAAATTTATACGTTACCATTTTTGAAGGGGATGCTTCAGAAAATCTGGACAGAGACCAGGATGCTTATGACTTCTGGAAATCTCACATTTCAGAGGACAGAATCATCAACGGAAATAAAAAAGATAACTTCTGGGAAATGGGAGAAAGCGGACCGTGCGGGCCGTGTTCGGAAATCCATATTGACCTGAGAACTCCTGAAGAAAAAGCAGCAGTTCCGGGAATTTCCCTTGTGAATCAGGACCACCCGCAGGTTGTTGAAGTATGGAACCTGGTTTTCATGGAATTCAACAGAAAGGCAGATAAATCTTTAGAGAAGCTTCCTGCTCAACACGTAGATACGGGAATGGGCTTTGAGCGTCTTTGTATGGCGCTTCAAGGGAAGTCTTCCAACTATGATACGGATGTTTTCACTCCACTTATTGCTAAAGTTGAGGAACTTTCAGGTAAAAAATATACCGGAATTTTACAAGACGAAAAGGATATTGCGATCCGTGTTGTGGTAGACCACATCAGAGCAGTTTCTTTTGCTATTGCAGACGGACAATTGCCTTCCAACGGAGGTGCGGGATATGTTATCAGAAGAATTTTAAGAAGAGGAATTTCTTATTCTTACCGATTCCTGGATATGAAAGAGCCTTTCCTTTACAAACTGGTGGCTGTACTGCAGGAGCAGATGGGAACCTTCTTCCCGGAAATCGAAAAACAGGGAAAACTTGTTGCTGAAGTGATCAAAAGTGAAGAAGATTCTTTCTTAAAAACTATTGAAAATGGTCTGATCCGAGTAGAAAAACTGATCCAGCAAACAATTGGCAATAACCAGAAAGTATTACCAAGTGAAGAAGTTTTTGAACTGTATGACACGTACGGTTTCCCTGATGACTTAACAAGAATTATTGCTGAGGAAAAAGGATTAACAATTGATGAAGCTGGTTTCAAAGCTGAAATGGAGAAACAGAAGCTTCGTTCAAAAGCTGATTCTGCCCAGAAAGTTTACGACTGGGTTACTTTGGAGGAAAGAGATGAAAACTTTGTAGGATATGATCAGCTTGAATCTGAAACCTATATTACAAGATACAGAAAGGTAGAAAACAAAGACGGAGAATTCTATCAGGTGGTATTAAGCAGCTCTCCTTTCTATCCTGAAGGAGGTGGACAGGTTGGAGACAAAGGTATTCTTGAAAACGCTGTTGAAAGTTTTGAAGTGTTGGAAACTAAAAAAGAAAACGGATTGATTATTTCATTGATCAACGGTCTTCCTAAAGATGCCGGTGCTGTTTTCTATGCTAAAGTAAACGCTTCCGAAAGAAAAAATTCTCAGGCCAACCACTCTGTGACTCACCTTCTGCACGAAGCTTTAAGAGAGGTGTTAGGAACTCACGTAGAACAGAAAGGTTCTTATGTAGGTCCTGATTATCTTCGTTTCGACTTCTCTCATTTCAACAAAATGACGGAAGAAGAATTAGCATTAATTGAAGAAAAAGTAAATAAAAAGATCAAAGAAAGTATTGCTTTACAGGAATTCAGAAATATTCCGATTCAGGAAGCTCTGGATAAGGGAGCAATGGCTTTGTTTGGTGAAAAATATGGTGACAGTGTGAGAATGATCCAGTTTGGAAGTTCAAAAGAACTTTGCGGAGGAACTCACGTAAAAAACACCAGCGAAATCGGTCATTTTAAAATCACTTCCGAAGGTTCTGCTGCTGCAGGAATCAGAAGGATTGAGGCTATTTCGGGAGATAAATCCGAAGAGTATTTCAACAATCTTGAAAAACAGATCACTGAGCTTTCCCAGCTATTAAAGTCTAAAGATGTGGTAAGATCGATCGAAAAACTGATCGAAGAAAACACTTCATTGAAGGCTGAAGTAGATGCTCTTAAAAAGGAAAAAGCAAAAGGAGAAATCGGAGAATGGAAGAATGCTTATGAGCAGAAAGGCAACAAGCAGCTTCTTGTGAAGAAAACTTCTCTGGATGCAGGTTCTGTAAAAGACATCGTTTTCCAGTTAAAGAGAGAAATTCCTACTTCAGTAACGATTATTCTTTCTGATGCAGACGGAAAACCAATGATTACCGTTGGAGTTTCTGATGATCTGGCAGCAGATTACCAGGCTGGAGCTATCGTAAAAGACCTTGCTAAAGAAATCCAAGGCGGCGGTGGTGGAAACCCAGGTTTCGCTACTGCTGGTGGTAAAAACCTTGAAGGGTTAGAAGACGCTTACCAAAAAGCATTGAATATCTAAAATAGAAACCTCTATTATAAATTTTAACTCCGGCTGTCTCAATTTTGAGACAGCCGGAGTTGTTTTACCCTAGCTCTCCTATTATATTCTTAACGCAAAGTTTTTCGTATAGC
Organism: Chryseobacterium sp. 2VB; assembly: GCF_005503635.1. Taxonomy (NCBI): domain Bacteria; kingdom Pseudomonadati; phylum Bacteroidota; class Flavobacteriia; order Flavobacteriales; family Weeksellaceae; genus Chryseobacterium; species Chryseobacterium sp. 2VB. Next base: position 42,204 of record NZ_SCNC01000030.1, on the reverse strand, counting down.
ACTTCGTATGGAAGGGAGCAGAGAAGAAAATCAACTTCATTGATTCTGACGAAGCGTGTGTAGTATTCTTACTTCTTGCAGATGAAACAGATTGCGCAGATTTTCCACAAGCATCTGCATAATCTGTGGAAATCAGCGGGAAATAAAAATAATTTGAAAAATTACACAAGCCGGATATAGGTTTTATTTAACGCTAAGGATCACAAAGAAACGCTCATGCTATCATCAATATTTTCGTTCGCAAAGGCATTTTATTTAGCAAAAAACGCTATTATTTCATAGCTGAGTATAACGCTTTGCGAACGAAAAAGCGGAAAATAAAAATTTTGCGTACACTGCGTTATAATATATTATTCTTATTACGAACATATTCATCAAAGGCTTTCTATTTATATCCGTTCTAATTATTGATCTTATCTTAACAAACCATTACTTAATCTTAAACTATTTGTTTTATCTTTTTAAAACTCAGTTAATACAAGACCTTTAGTTTTGCCATAATCGAAATTCAAAAAATGTAATTATGAAAATAAACAAAACTATTGGAGCTCTGGTCTTTGCTTCTCTTGTATTTCAAGGCTGCAATGATGACAACGGTAACTCGGACACTCCTGTCAATGATAAAATCAAACTTGAAAATTTTTCTAAAGAACCCGCTTTCGTTTATGGAATGCAGGGTTTTGAAAATTTAAATATAACCACCCTTATTTCCAGTTCCGATATGCTTCCAGGTTCACCGGATTTCGTTTTCGGAGGACAGCCGGACGGAATGGGACTTATGAAAGATCCAAACTCTGACGGTTACCTGATGATCACAAATCACGAGATCAAACAATCGGTATCAAGAGTCTATTTAGACAAAACTTTTAAGCCTGTAAAAGGAGAATATATCTTAAACGGAACCGGAGGAATGACAAGGTTATGCTCCGCTACATTGGCAACTCCGGAAATTCATGGTTTCAGTGCATTCCTTACCGCAGGAGAATCAGGTGAAGAAAGTATGGTACATGCTTTAAACCCTTTGGCACCAGTGTCTCAGGCAACTGATAAAACAAGGGTAAAACCGGCATTAGGAAAGGCTTCTATGGAAAATGCAGTTCCGCTTCCTAAAGATGTTTCTAACGGAAAAACCTATATCATCATTGGTGAAGACCAGTCTTATTCTTCTTCACACCAATCTGCAGGACAGCTGATCATGTATGTAGCAGATACACAAGGAGATCTTGATAACGGTAAGTTGTATTCTTTAAAAAGAACCAACAGCAACTATACTGAAACGGATATGACGAAAGGAAGCAGCTACGACGTAGAGTTCGTAGAAATTCCGAACGCTAAAAACCTTACCGGAGCTCAGATCAACCAGAAAAATATTGACAATAATGCGATCCGCTTTTCAAGAGTAGAAGATGTAGATTACAGAAAAGGAGCTGGAAAAGGAAGAGAAATCTACTTTACTGCTACCGGAGAATCTTCTGACGGTGTTAATCCAAAAGCCGGATTAACCATGTGGGGAAGAGTTTACAAGCTTGTTCTGAACGCCAATAATATGCTGACAGGAAAACTGGAAGTGGTGGCTGAAGGAGACTCTAATCCGGGAAATAATCTGATCAATCCTGATAACTTATGTGTGACTGAAAATTTCGTATACATCCAGGAAGACGGAGATTCTTATTACAAAAATGCAAAACACGATTCTTATATCTGGCAGCTGAATATTGCCACCAAACAATACAAACCATGGCTGAACATGAGGCACAACAGAGGTGACTCTGCATGGCAGACTGCTTACAACCAATCCGGAGACCTTCAGAAATTCGGTTCATGGGAATTCGGGGCAATGGTTGATATTTCAGACATCATCGGAATTCCGAATACATTCTCTGTGAATATTCACTCTCATACCTGGCAGCTGGATAAATTCAAAAATCCTGACGGTTCCGGAATCAACGCCAACAAAGAAGGCGGACAGATTGTTATCATCAGAAACGTAGAAAAATAGTTTTAATTCCTTCATATCAAATTCAATTAAAGTATCAATAGAAAACCTCTGTTGATACTTTTTCATCCTTATGAGTAAACTTTCAAAATACCCGATACTCCTTTTCTTATACTGTGCAGCAGCACTTTTTACGCTTTACCATTGCAAAAATGATAAGCAGCAGCCCGTATACGAAGATCTTGGTTCTGTAAAAAACAGGATCATCAAAACCAATGCTGATTTTGAAAAACAGATCAATGAACTGAAGGCTCTTGTTGCTAAAGATGCTGATGAAAAACTTCTTCAGGAGAAATTCCACGATATCCGAAAAACCTACAAAAAAATGGAATGGGCTGTAGAATACTTCCTTCCCCACTCTGCAAGGTTTATCAATGGCCCGGCCCTTCCCGAAATAGAAATGGATGAACATACTGAAATAGAACCTGAAGGCTTACAGGTGCTGGAAGAGATGTTCTACCCTTACGAAAAAGCGAATAAAGAAGAAGTAATCCGAATGCTCAATAAGCTCATCAATAAAAGCAATACCATAGAAACCAACTTTCAGGTTATTACTATCAGTAAAGATCAGGTCTTTGATGCCTTAAGACAGGAGGCTTTCAGAATTTCCAGTCTGGGAATTTCAGGTTTTGACACTCCGGTTTCGGGAACATTTTTACAGGAAATGCCATCTTCTCTGCAAGGAATTAAAGAAACTTTGGAACAGATCTCCACTGACCACTCTAAAAACAAAGCTTTAAAAAATATTGTTACAGCAATCAATTCAACCATTGAAATACTGAAAAAAAACACAGACAAAAATACGTTTGACTACGTGAATTTCATTCCGGATCATTTGAACAGGATCACAGCTCTGATGCTTGATTTTAAAAAGCAGGAGAACATTCCTGATGTTGAGGTAACCACTGCTTTAAACAAAAATACAGCTACATTCTTTAGTAAAAATGCTTTTAATCCTAATGCTTTCACTCCCGGAAAAGAATACGCCTACTCTGAAGAAAAGGCAGCTCTTGGACATCAGCTTTTTAATGATAAAATATTATCCAACAGCAATAACCGAAGCTGTGCAACATGCCATATTCCAGAGAAAGCATTTACAGACGGTCTAGCCAGAGCAATGTCCCTTGAAAATTCGGAACTGGCAAGAAATACCCCTTCGCTCAATTATGCAGGCTATCAGCATGGCCAGTTTTGGGATATGAGAAAGGATGACCTGGAAGGGCAAAGCTCTGATGTAATCTCCAATAAAGAAGAAATGCACGGTGATCTGAATGTTATTCTTTCCAAAATCAATCAGGATAAAAACTATCAGGCCGCATTTAAAAAGATCTATCATTCACAAAAAACAGAGGTCTGGCAGCTTCAGAATGTACTGGCGAGCTATAGTCGTTCGCTCGCAAAATTCAATTCAGATTTTGATGAATATATGAGAGGAAATAAATCAGCGATGACAGACAATCAAAAGCGTGGTTTCAATCTTTTTGTGGGAAAAGCCCAGTGTGCCATCTGTCATTTCCTTCCCTTATTCAATGGAACGGTTCCTCCGAATTTCAAAAAAACAGAACAGGAAGTCCTGGGAGCAGCAATTAACGGAGAAAATAAAACATTTGACACGGATCCGGGACGGGGAAAATTCCATGAAACAGTTTTTTCCCTGCAGCATTCCTTTAAAACGCCAACACTTAGAAATATTAACAAAACAGCTCCTTATATGCACAACGGCGGGTATAAAACCCTGAAAGAAGTGATGAATTTCTATAACAAAGGCGGTGGAAAAGCTTTCGGATTTAAAGTAGATAATCAGACACTTTCTGATGCACCATTACAGCTTACCGACAAAGAAGTTGATGATATTATTGAATTTATGAAAGCGCTGGATGATCAATAAACGATTCTAAAACACAAATAAACAATAAAAACTCCTGAATATGAACTGTCCGGGAGTTTTTTTATTTAGAAATTCTGGTAAAACAAAGAAAGACTATGTGGCTCATTTCTTTGTTTGATTTTACCTTTGGAACTTCCATGAAAACATTAGATTAAATCAATGTTATACTCTGTTAAAAACTTTTTTACAACAATAAATATCATTATTTTTGACGTAGTTTTTTTACATGAAAAGGGGTTTACTGTTATTATTTTTCCTGATCTGCTTTTTGGGGTATTCACAATCAAAAATTAAGGTTGTGGATGACGCCAGCCAAAAACCTGTCCGTAATGCAAAAATATCCTGTGACAATTCCGTTATCGGATATACGAATGAACAGGGTATTCTGGAGTTTAAAACAGGATGTAAAAACATTGATATTGATGCAGATTCTTATCAGAGAGAAAGTATCACAGTTGAGAGCAGCATGGAAGTCTCCCTTCTTAAAAAAACATCAAAGACAACCAACATTGAAGCGGTTGTTATTGAAGACAAAAGTGATCCCAGGGCTCTGGAAATTCTTAAAAAAGTCAATAAATTATTCAAAGAAAACTCACCCAAAAGTTTAGGATCCTATTCTTACAAATCCTACGAAAAAATCTCTCTGGATATTGATGAGGACAGTCTTTCGCAGTTTAATCAGTATTTTAATGATTTAAATATTTTCAAGAAAAAAAGGGAAAAAGACTCGCTGAATAATATCAACGCAAGAAAAATATTTTCAAAAAGTAAACTCTTTCTTTGGGAAAGGGCTCAGGAGTTTTTGTACTCCAAAAAGTATGGTGAAAAGATCAATATTCTGGACAACAGAATCTCCGGTCTGAAGCAGCCTATTTACGAAATGATCGCGCTACAGCAAAGTAACAGGGATGTTGTTCCCGAACAGATAAAACCCGAAAACAGAGGACTGTACAGATTCTTTCTTTCAGATACGGTTACCCTTGACGGAAGGAAAAACTTTGTGATCCGCTTCCGTGAGGTAAATTACAAAAAGCCGGACAGAAAACGAAAGTATAACGGTGCTATTTATGTAGATACTGAAACGTACGGAATCAAAAAAATCGAGAATTTCAGTAAAAATAAAAACGAAGGAATTATTACCAGTACCTGGGTATTCTACAATAACAAATGGTTCCTTGCCCATGAAAAAGCCAAGCTTAAAATGGGTAAAATGGCCATGGATGACAAAGTGCATGCCGATGATAAGAAAGACAAAAAAAGCTTCGGGACCTATGCCTTTCTTACCTCAAAATATTTTGATTTCGAATCTCCTATTGAAGAAGATCCAAAGGATTTTAAAGGCTATACTTTCTCGGTAAAAAATATTGACGGTCAATCTCTGGACCGCTACAGGACAGATCCCCTTACCGAAAGGGAACAAAATACCTATAAAACCATCGACAGTTTAGGTAAAAAATATAAAATCGACAGCAAAGCACAGATTTTATCAGGTTTACTGAACGGGCAGATCAGAGTCGGTTCTGTAGACTTTGCTGTGGATGAAATTGTCAATTATAACTCCTATGAAGGTTTCAGATTAGGTTTAAAAGCCAAGCTGAATGAAAATTTCAACCCTTATTTTTCACCCGACTACTATTTTGCATATGGTGTGAAAGACCGAAAATGGAAGTACGGAATGGGGCTTGATATGAAAACCACACTGGAAAAGAATTCCTTTTTCAGATTTGAAGTGTATGATGATGTGACAGCATCCGGAGAATTCAACCGAAAAATGTGGAATTTCAAGATGAGAATGATGAACTTCGGGAATAATCTGAACAATGACCGGTATTTCCACTTTAAAGGAATGTCATTATCTTACCTGAACGATGTCACCAACGGACTTACCGTTGCTCTTGCCGTAAGAAGAAACACAGAAGAAGCTGAATTCGATTATCAGTTCAGAGACCGGGGAACATCTTACAGAAACTTCAATACCCTTTTCACCCTGAAATATTCTCCGAATTCTACCAATATTATGACCCCTCAGGGAAAATCTCTGATTGATCAGAAATATCCTGAACTGTATTTTAATTATGAGCAGAGCTACAAAATACTGCAGGGAGATTTTAATTATTCCCGTTTTGATGGTTTGTTTGTTCACAATTTCAAAACACCGGTCGGGACTACCGGTTTCAGATTGTACGGAGGTCTTGTGCTGGGCGGAGCGCCTATCTGGAAAAACTTTACGATGAACGGACTTGCCTCTCCTGGTAAAGATTTCAATTTTAACCTTACATCTTACCTTGGGTTTGCCACACTGGAAGGCGGAAAATACTATAATGACAGGTTCATAGCGTATTACTTTACACATAAACTTCCATGGTATCTGAAAAGTTTCGGACACAATGTTTCCAGCTTTGATTTTGTCTTAAGAGGAACTATCGGTGATATGAAACATCCGGAATACCACCAGTTTAAATTCAGAAAACTGGATCACCTGTATCAGGAAGTCGGTGTGGAATGGAACAATTTCCTATCCAGCTATTTTAATCTTGGGGTATTCTACAGAGTGGGTTATTATGCAACGCCTCATTTCAAGGAAAACTTCGCCATTCAGTTTAAGCTGAAATTTCTCGAGTTTTAATCGTCCGGAAAATACTAAATCTTTATTTTTGGATGAGAATTCAGAAATATCAACGATACTATATAAAAAAGAACATGCAGAAAATCGAAATCAAAGCAGAACAGTTTTTTGAATTATTAAAATTAAAAGACACTCCGATGTGGGAAATTTTCTCACAGATGATCGATGGAAATGAAAAGGAAATTATCTTTTTAGACCATGAAGACAAGATCCTTTTTAATTATATTCTACCTTCTACACAGGAAAAACTGGAAGAAGACAGAAAAGAGTTTTCAAAACAGTTTTCAGAGAAATTGGCTAACTTCAATTAAGAGTTCTTATGAATAGAAATTATGTTTTTTCTCTCCTTGGGCTTTTTTTATTTGCCTTTGGAAATGCTCAGAATTATAAGAAGCCTCTTGTTTCTGCTATCAAAGAATCTGATCTCCGCACCGATATGTATCAGCTTGCTGCAGACCAGTTCTGGGGACGCGAAGCCGGAACACTGGATGAATTGAAAGTCTCTATGTGGCTGGCTGATAAAGCCAAAGAAACCGGAATGAAACCTGCCGGAGATAATGGAACATTTTTCCAGTTCTTTGATATGTACAGACATCAGGTGATCCCACAAAGCAGCCTGAAAATCGGAGATAACAGTTTAAAATTATGGAAGGATTTTCTGGTTGCAGAACCTGTAAATGCTTCTGTAGACGCTGAAGTTGTATATGCCGGAAACGCAGAACCTGAAGAGCTTGTGAAATTGAATATCAAAGGGAAAGTTCTTGCAGTAAACGCATCCGACAAAAATATTTCTAAGGATATGACTCTTTTTGTAAGAAGATATCCCGGATTTGTAAGAAATAAATATTACAATAAAGCTTCTGAACTGGGAGCCAAAGCCATTATCTTCATCACCGATGATATCTCCGAGCAAAGCTGGGTAGAAGTACTGCCTCAAATGACAAGAGGAAGCTATGGCGTAGAAGGATTAAGAGAAAAAATCACCAATAATATTCCTGTTGTGTGGATCAAAAGAGAAAATGCCGGCTGGGTAAAAAACAATCCTAAAGCCTCTCTGAACCTGATCACTGAAACTTACAAATACCCTTCAGTAAATATTATCGGAAAAATAGAAGGTACAGATCCTGTTCTTAAGAATGAATATGTTTTACTAAGCGGACACCAGGATCATGACGGAATCAGACATCCTGTAAAAAACGACACCATCTATAACGGTGCTGATGATAATGCAAGCACCTGTGTTGCCATGTTAGCAATGGCCAGAGCTTACAAAAAACAGCCGGGAAAAAGAAGTATCCTGTTTGTTTTCCATGGCGCTGAAGAAAGAGGATTGCTGGGTTCAAGATGGCATGCAGCACATCCTGTTGTTCCGAAAGAGAAAATTGTTGCCGTACTGAATGGTGACATGATCGGGAGAAATGACAATAATGAAGCTGCTTTATTAGGAGGAAATGCTCCTCACAAAAATTCTGAAGAACTGGTAAAAATGGCCGAAGATGCCAACAATGAAAGTACAAAGTTCAAATACCTTAAAGATTGGGATTCTCCAAGCCATGCTGAGTATTTCTATTTCAGAAGTGACCATCTTCCATATGCTAAAATTGGTATTCCTGCTGTATTCTTTACCAGTGTTCTGCATGATCAGTACCATACTCCGCAGGATGAATCAGAAAATATCAATTATAAAAAGCTGTATAAAATGACGGAATGGATGTACAGAACATCCTGGAAAGTTGCTAATGAAGCTGAACGTCCGAAAGTAATTTCGAATTTTTCGCTTGAAAGATAATTTATAAAAAGAATTATATTTTTTTTGTCTTGAAACAAAAGAATCAAAAATTCAAGACTTAGAAACTTCAGCTAAAAATGAAATCTGTTCTCTAAAAACTCTAAACTCGTGCGGAAACGATCTATGTTTAGAATCATATTTGGTCCCGCACTCAAACACCAGAGTTTTTTTAACGTTCACAGAATTCATTTTCTTAACGCTTCAGTTTCTTATGTCATTTGATATTGCCAGAAACATAAAAGCTTCACAAAAATTGTGAAGCTTTTTTTCATCACTGAAGCCATCCTGCTTACTAAATATCGAAGATGTTTTCTTCACTATTCTTAAAAACTTTATTATTCTTAATGGTTCAAAAATTATTTTTAATCTACTTCTTTTGTCTTGAAACAAAAGAATCAAAAATTCAAGACTCAGAAACTTCAGCTAAAAATGAAATCTGTTCTCTAAAAACTCTGAACTCGTGCGGAAACGATCTATGTTTAGAATCATATTTGGTCCCGCACTAAAACAATAGAGTTTTTTAACGTTCACAGAATTCATTTTCTTAACGCTTCAGTTTCTTATGTCATTGATTCTGTCAAAAAAAAGCTTCACTGATTGTGAAGCTTTTTCATCATTGTGTTTTTAGAATCTGATTTGTGCACGAAATAATTTAGTATTGAATATGATTTTAAATAAGCAAATTCATCAGAGAAGGATCATTGTTCAGATAGTTGACAAAGAAATCATATTGTTTCATCTTATCAATTAAAGGAATGAAATCTTTGTTTTGCTTCAGAGCAATTCCTACGACTGCAATTCCTTTTTCTTTTGAATTTTTTTGAGTATATTCAAAATAAGTGATGTCGTCATCAGGCCCCAGTACATCCATTACAAAGGTTTTCAATGCTCCGGGACGCTGTGGGAATCTGACCAGAAAATAATGCTTTAGTCCTGCATGAAGCAATGCTTTTTCCTTGATTTCTTCCATCCGGGTAATGTCATTATTGCTCCCGCTGATAATACATACTACGTTTTTACCTTTTATTTCCTCCCTGTATTTTTCCAATACTGCTACTGAAAGTGCTCCCGCCGGTTCAACAACAATAGCATCTTTATTATACAAAGACAATATGGTTTCACAGACAAGTCCTTCATCCACGGTAGCCATATCGTACAGGATATCTTTACAGCGTTCAAATGTAATATCTCCCACTTGCTGTACCGCTGCTCCGTCTACAAAACGACTGATCTTTTCAAGAAGAACAGGTTTTCCTTTTTCAAGGGCTTTTTTCATGCTTGCTGCTGCGGAAGGTTCTACCCCGATAATCTTTGTTTGCGGAGACAGATGCTGAAATACAGTGCAGATTCCTGCTGCCAGTCCGCCGCCGCCGATCGGTACAAAAAGATAATCAACCACACCTTCTGTCTGTTCCAGAATCTCCAGTGCTGTTGTTGCCTGTCCTTCAATAATCGCCGGATCATCAAAAGGATGGATAAATACGCTGTTATGGTCTTTACAAAACCTCATCGCAGCATCTTTGGATTCATCGAATGTGTCTCCAAATAAAACAACATCAATGTATTCTCCACCGAACATTTTCACCTGTTCAAGCTTTTGCCCGGGAGTTGGCAAAGGCATGAAAATCGTTCCTTTCACCTTCATGGTCCGGCATGCAAATGCAACTCCCTGCGCATGATTTCCTGCACTGGCACACACAACACCTTTTGAAAGTTCTTCCTCAGACATGGTGGCCATCTTGTTATAAGCACCTCTTATTTTATAGGATCTGACCCTTTGAAGATCTTCTCTTTTAAAATAAATATTCGACTCATAAATAGCTGACAGATTGTTATTGACAGCCAAAGGTGTTTTTACCACTACATTTTTTAATCGTTCCTCCGCTTTATAGACATTCTCTAAAACGGAGGAACTTACTCCCTCTTTCATCATCCGTTTACTTATTAATTATTTTCTGGTCTCAGGCTTCGTACTGTTTTCCCGGCCTTCCACATTTCACTTTCTCTTAGTTCACTAAGTTCAGCTTCCAGTTTTTCACGGTAATCCGGTTTGCTGTTGCTGTCAATGGAACGTTGAGCTTCATTTCCTTTGGCTACGTTGTCATACAGTTCTTCAAACAAAGGCGAAGTAGCATCTCTGAAGCGCTTCCACCAGTCCAAAGCTCCTCTCTGAGCGGTTGTACTGCAGTTGGCATACATCCAGTCCATTCCGTTTTCTGCTACCAATGGCATTAATGACTGAGTCAGTTCTTCTACGGTTTCATTAAAGGCTTCAGAAGGGCTGTGCCCATTTTTTCTCAATACGTCATACTGAGCAGCAAATATTCCCTGTACGGCTCCCATCAGCGTTCCGCGTTCTCCGGCAAGATCGCTGTATACTTCTTTTTTAAAATCGGTTTCAAAAAGATATCCGCTTCCTATAGCAATTCCCAATGCTGTTACTCTTTCTCTGGCTTTTCCTGTAGCATCCTGATATACGGCAAAACTGCTGTTCAGACCTCTGTTCTGCAAAAACATTCTCCTCAAGGATGTCCCTGAACCTTTTGGTGCTACAAGAAATACATCTACATCGGCTGGAGGAACGATTCCTGTACGCTCGCTGAACGTAATTCCGAAACCATGAGAAAAATACAACGCTTTCCCTGGAGTAAGATGCTGTTTTACTTTCGGCCAGTATTCAATCTGTGCAGCATCACTCAGAAGATAGCAGATAATGGTTCCTTTTTCCAATGCTTCTTCAATTTCAAATAATGTTTCTCCCGGTACAAATCCGTCTGCTATTGCTTTATCCCAAGATTTGGAGTTTTTTCTCTGCCCTACAATCACATTAATTCCGTTATCTTTCTGGTTCAAAGCCTGCCCGGGCCCCTGTACTCCATAACCAATTACTGCTACAACTTCATCTTTTAGTGCTTCCTGAGCTTTTTCCAACGGAAATTCTTCTCTTGTTACTACGTTCTCCTCTACTCCTCCAAAATTCAATTTTGCCATTTTTTTTGATTTTATTTATTGATGTTTAATTTTTTGCGCTTAACTAGCATATTCTACTGCGGTCAGATATGGATTTCTGTGGTAATGTACTTCCAGAACGTCTACCTGCTTTTCCATTTGCCTGCTGATCTTCTGAACAGAATCTTCTGTTTCTCTGATAACAATAACAAACTTTTTTACTTTTTCCATTTCTGAAGGACCAACATTAAAGGTCACCATAGAGATTCTTCTTCTCGAAAAAATAGCATTGATGCGGCTGATTAATCCTAAATAATCTTCTGTATACGCTGTAATGGTATATTCTTTATGATCTGTTTTCATCTTTTTTATTTTTAAATTTTATTTATTATTTAATACAATTTCCGAAACACTTTTTCCCTGAGGGATCATCGGAAATACATTGTGTTCTTTTCCTGTCATTACTTCAAGGAGGAAAGATCCTTTGTGATCCAACATTTCACGGAGCGCCCATTTTAAGTCTTCCCTCTCGGATACTTTTTTTCCGGGAATATTGTATCCTTTCGCCACCTGAACGAAATCGGGACTCTGGATATCTACTGAGGAATACCTTTCTTCGTGAAACAATTCCTGCCACTGCCTTACCATTCCCAGATAGCAGTTATTCAGAATTAAGATCTTCACTTCCGGATGATACTGCATAATGGTTCCCAGTTCCTGAATATTCATCTGAGCTCCCCCGTCTCCCATTACAGCAATAACAGGACGGTTTGTTTCTGCATAAGACGCTCCTATCGCAGCGGGAAGACAGAAACCCATGGTTCCCAGCCCACCGCTTGTGACATTGGTTCGGGAATGTTTGAACTGAGAGTATCGGCAAGTCGCCATCTGATGCTGTCCTACATCTGTTACAATTACTGCTTCACCTGCTGTTATCTCATTCAACTGGCGGATCACCTCTCCCATTGTAATCTCACCTTCTTCAGGGTAGAGCTCCGTATGAATCAGGTTGATGTTTTCAATTTCATGGCATTTTTTAAATCTTTTATGCCAGTGATGATGTTCTCTTTTTACGATCTTTTCTGTAAGAAGAGGAAGCGTATGTTTGCAGTTTCCCAGAACGGGAACATCTGCTTTTACATTTTTATTGATCTCCGCATTGTCAATATCCAGATGAACAATCTTTGCCTGTTTTGCATACTGATCCAATCTTCCGGTCACACGGTCATCGAACCGCATTCCTACAGCAATCAGAACATCACATTCATTGGTTAATATATTCGGGCCATAGTTTCCGTGCATTCCTACCATTCCTACCGCTTGTGGATGATGAGTTGGAATAGCACTCATTCCCAGAACCGTCCATGCTACCGGAATTCCTGATTTTTCTGCAAACTGTAAGAACTCCTTTTCAGCTTTTCCGAGCATAATCCCCTGTCCTGCAATAACAAATGGCTTTTCTGCATTATTGATCAACGCTGCAGCTTTTCCGATATTTTCCATACATGGATCGGGATCCGGTTTATAGCTTCGTAATGCGTGGCATGGTGAATAGCCTTTATAAGCAACAGACTGCAGCTGGGCATTTTTAGTCACATCAATCACTACGGGCCCGGGACGGCCTGACTTTGCAATGTAAAATGCTTTTGCCAATACTTCGGGAAGCTCATGAGCATCCGTCACCTGATAATTCCACTTGGTAACCGGACTTGTGATGTTCATAACATCTATTTCCTGAAAGGCATCAGTTCCGAGAAGGTGTTCAAAAACTTGTCCCGTAATACATACCAAGGGGGTATTATCCAATAGAGCATCTGCCAAACCTGTGACAAGATTGGTTGCTCCCGGGCCGCTGGTAGCCAGTACAACACCGACTTCTCCTGAGACTCTTGCAAGACCTTGTGCTGCATGCACTGCCGCCTGCTCGTGACGTACAAGGATATGTTTCAGGTTCTCTTTATAATCGTAAAGGGCATCATAAATTGGAATAATGGCACCTCCCGGATATCCGAAAACGGTTTTCACTCCTTCCTGAAGAAATGCTTCAAGAATGATCCGGCTTCCGCTCAGTTGTATTTCTGTTGATAAATTCGGGTTTTCCATATTTTTTATTGAGTGATTTCGTCCGTTACACAGCCTTCTGCCGCTGATGATACTGTTAATGCATATTTATAAAGCAGTCCTTTCTGTACTTTAAGAGCTGGTTTTTGCCACCCTTTTTTTCTTCTTTCTATTTCTTCTTCTGAAACTTTGAGCTGTATGGTGTTGTTGACAGCATCAATTTCAATCAGATCATCATCGTTTACAAAAGCGATAAGACCTCCTTCATGAGCTTCGGGAGTGATGTGTCCTACTACAAAACCATGAGTTCCTCCGCTGAATCTTCCATCGGTAATCAAAGCCACACTGCTTCCCAGTCCTGCCCCGATCAGCGCGCTCGTGGGTTTCAGCATTTCAGGCATTCCGGGAGCGCCTTTCGGACCTTCATGACGGATGACAATCACATCGCCATGCCGGACGGTTCCATCCTGAATTCCTCTGATCAGATTTTTTTCGCCATCAAATACACGCGCTTTTCCTACGAAACGTTCTCCTTCTTTACCTGTAATCTTTGCCACACTTCCTTTTTCAGCAAGATTTCCATATAATATTCTCAGGTGACCTGTCTCTTTTACAGGCTCTGATAATGGTTTAATAATCTTTTGAGTAGTAAAATCCAGATCGGGAACATTTTCTAAATTCTCTGCAACTGTTTTTCCGGTTACCGTTAAACAATCCCCATGTAATAATCCCTGGTTCAAAAGGTATTTCATGACGGATGGTATTCCCCCGTGCTCATACAGATCCTGCATCAGGTATTTCCCGCTTGGTTTTAAATCTGCCAGCACCGGAGTTTTATCACTCATTTTTTGGAAATCATCCTGAGTAAGCGGTACTCCCACACTTTTTGCCATAGCTATAAAATGCAGAACGGCATTGGTACTTCCTCCAAGAATAACAATCATGCGCAGTGCATTTTCAAAAGCTTTGCGGGTCATAATATCCGAAGGTTTAATGTCCTTTTCCAGTAATACTTTCAGGTATTTTCCTGCTTCAAGGCATTCTTCCTGTTTTTCTTTGCTTAAAGCCGGGTTGGAAGAAGAATATGGAAGGCTCATTCCTAAAGCCTCTATCGCGGAAGCCATTGTATTTGCTGTATACATTCCACCACATGCACCGGCTCCGGGGCAGGAATTTTTTACAACCCCATCAAAATCTTCTTCAGTAATTTCTCCTGCAATCTTTTTTCCTAAAGCTTCAAAAGCAGAAACGATATTAAGCTGTTCTCCTTTGTAGCATCCGGGAGCTATGGTTCCTCCGTACACCATGATGGATGGTCTGTTCAGTCTTCCCATTGCGATGATGGTTCCCGGCATATTTTTGTCGCAGCCCGGCAATGCAATTAATCCGTCGTAGTATTGCGCTCCACAGATGGCTTCGATGCTGTCGGCAATCACATCACGGCTTACCAGAGAATAGCGCATTCCGTCTGTTCCATTGCTCATTCCGTCACTTACTCCGATGGTGTTAAAAATCAATCCGGCTAATCCGTGGTTCCATGTTCCTTTTTTTACTACCTGGGCAAGATCATTCAGATGCATATTGCAGGTGTTTCCGTCATAGCCCATACTGGCAATTCCGACCTGAGCTTTGTGCATGTCTTCTTCTGTAAATCCTATCCCGTACAACATGGCTTTGGCTGCGGGTTGTTCACTGTTTTGCGTGAATGTTTTTGAATATTTATTTAACATACTTTTCCTACATTTTCTATTCTTTTCTCTTCTTCAAATAGAGTTTTTTACTAAATTTTGATCCAAAACTACATTTTGTAATATTCTTTTCATTTTCGTTTTTCCAAAAAACTACAATATTCAATTGTTTAAAAAATGAATTTATTTATTTGATAATCAAATGTTTATATTCTTAAAATTTACAATGACAGAACTCTTACCAATTTCAAATATGCCTGTTGTACTCTCCTGCTCTCCGTATTTTCCCAATTTTTGGAAAATGGAACATCATCAAGTGAATCCAGGGCAACAATTTCTGCTGCCGTACCACAGAAAAAGCCTGCATCTGCACCTCTCATTTCTTCAGGTTTGAAAAAAGTTTCCTTTACCGGAATAGCTAGCTCGTTACAAATTTCCATAACGGTTTGCCTAGTAATGCCCGGAAGAATACTTCCTTTGGCGGGAGTATATAAAACTCCGTCTTTTTCGTAGAACACATTGGCTCCTGAACTTTCGGCAACATTTCCGTTTTCATCAAGAACCAGCGCTTCATCATAGCCTTTATCTTTCGCATCCTGGCAGGCCAATATTGAGTTTACATAATGTCCTCCTACTTTGGCTTCCACCTTGAATGCCTTAGGATTAGGACGTTGAAAGGGGGAAGTCATAATTTTCATTTTATCCGCCAGATAGCCGTTGTTCCATTCCCATGCAAGAAGAGACAGATAAGATTTTTGTCCTTTTGAAAGTGACATATTGGGCGAACACGTAACCAACGGACGGATGTAAGCATCTGTAAACCCATTACGATCCAGAAGTTCATAGGTAAGTTCTGTAAGCTGATTTACGGAATAATCAAAAGGAATATGCATGAGTTCTGCTGATCTTTTCAGTCTTTCGTAGTGTTCTTTTGCTTTGAAAATTTGAGTTCCATGATCTGTGCTGTAGGATTTTATGCCTTCAAAAACAGAGTAACCATAGTGAAGTGACTGGCTGTAAAGATCAGTTCCCGCATCTTTTGCTTTCGTAAATTTTCCGTCAAAGTAGATGGTCGTGTCATCGTTGTAATACATGTTATAGAGGTTTAAAAAATTAACAAATGGAAATAAAAAAAACCCTCTCACGCTGTGAGAGGGCTCAATATATGTACAGTCATACACCTTCCTTCTCACAGCCGTAAGGGAATAATAATGACGATAATAATTACTGATAATAACTGATACATACTTTTACACTATAAAAAATTAAAAACAAAAAAACCGTTTCATAGTTTGAAACGGTTTTATATATAATTTAAATTAAAATCTATTTAAAATGCCGTTTCCTTACTGTTGTTAATGACAACAGCAAT
Source organism: Chryseobacterium sp. 2VB (assembly GCF_005503635.1). NCBI lineage: Bacteria > Pseudomonadati > Bacteroidota > Flavobacteriia > Flavobacteriales > Weeksellaceae > Chryseobacterium > Chryseobacterium sp. 2VB. Next base: position 25,835 of record NZ_SCNC01000030.1, on the reverse strand, counting down.
AATAGAAATGACAATAATATTTTTCTGATTCGTAAAATTCATATTGCAAATGTATAAACTTTTTAAGTACTCACAAGTTTTTTTTGTACTTTTTATTTTTTTCGTAAAAAATGGTTCAGTGTTTCCTTTGCTTCAGCCACATCATGAACCCTCAAAATTTTAGCTCCCTGTTCCAATACTTTCATGTGCAGTTTCTGTGTTTCCTCATTGATGTCCAGCGGTGATTTTCCCAGAGGCCTGTAGATAAATGACTTTCTGGAAATCCCTATCAGCAGAGGAAATTTTCCGAACCCGAGGTATTCAACTTCATGGATCATTTTCATCTGGTCTTCCACTGTTTTTCCAAAACCAAAACCGGGATCAAGAATGATATCATTCACTCCTTTTTCTAAAAGTTCTTTTGTTTTTTTTGAAAAATATTGGTTCACTTCCAGTGTAATATCTTCAAACTTTATTTTATCATGCATGGTTTCGTAAGAAGGATTTACATGCATCAGAATATAAGGAAGTTTCGTTTCAGCAGCTGTATTGAACATTTCCGTATCATACTGACCGCCTGAGATATCGTTGATCAGATCAATTCCTTCATTAAATCCGAATTTCACTGTTTCTGCGTAAAAAGTATCCAGGGAAATCAGGGCTGCCGGAAACTCTTTTTTAATCAGAGAGATGGTATTTCCGATTCTGCTGATCTCTTCTTCAGCACTTAAAAATTCTGCATTGGGACGTGTAGACTGAGGGCCAATATCCAGTATTTCTGCTCCATCCTTCAACAGTTTTTCAGCATGCTTTAATGCTGATTTTTCATTATTAAACTTTCCGCCATCAGAGAAGGAATCCGGGGTCATATTGAGGATTCCCATGATTTTCGGGGTGTCCAGTTGTACTAAACGGCCGTTGCAGTTGATTGAATGAGTTGGAGGGTTTGAGTGTGGGAGAGTTTTAGGGTTGGAGAACATTGAGATTATTATTGATGAGGGTAGATTATAAATGATGAATGATAATTGATGAATGATTTTTGTAGTGCAAAATTAGTGATTTATGAGTTTTAAATCAGAAATTAGAAGTTAGAAGCTAGAAGTTAGAAATTAACGGCTGAAAGTTAGAAGCTAAATGAGCCCTTTTAAACCTCAAAACCAGATCAATCGGATATTGAAACTCTTTCCTCAAATACTCTCTAACCCTAAAAACCCTTCAAACTCTCAAACCCCACAACTCGAATCCCGAATCCCGGAACTCTAAAACTCTCCCACCCTCAAACCTTCAGACACACAAACTCAGCTTATCAAATTGAAAAATCTAAAACCGAATTCGTATATTTGGAAGATTAAGAAGATTTATGTTAAAAACATCAGTACAGTTTGAGAAAGTTATCAGTCAGTGCCGTGATCTTTTCGGCAAAAAATTGCAGGATTATGGTGCGGCATGGAGGGTTTTAAGACCAAGCTCCATTACGGATCAGATTTATATTAAAGTCAACAGGATCCGTACGCTGCAGATGACTGATAAAAAAATGGTGGATGAGAGTGAAGAAGATGAATTTATCGCCATTGTGAACTATTCTATCATTGGACTTATTCAGCTGGAGAAAGGTCTTTCCAATGATTTCAACGAAAATAAAGAAGAAATTTTAGGTCTGTATGACCAATATGCCAACGAAGCGAAAGCTTTGATGGAAAGAAAAAATCATGATTACGGTGAAGCATGGAGAGATATGAGGATTTCTTCGATTACGGATCTTATTTATCAAAAAGTATTGAGAACCAAACAGATTGAGGATAACCAGGGACAAACGATCGTTTCGGAAGGGCTTGATGCCAACTATTTCGACATGCTGAATTATGCCGTCTTCTGTCTGATCAAGTTCTCGGAAAAAGAAAATCAGTTCGAACCCAAAAATATTTAATATGCTCAAAGGTTTATTACGCTTTATTATTGCTGTCATTTTTATCCTTTCAGGCTTTGTGAAAGCCGTGGATCTGGTAGGTTTTTCTTTCAAAATGGAAGAATATTTCTCTCCTGCTGTTTTCAATATGCCGTTTTTTGAAAAGTTTGCCCTGCTGTTTTCCATTATCGTGGTGGTACTGGAGCTTTTCTTAGGATTTATGCTGCTGCTTAAGTTAAAGCTTAAATTTACCTTATCCATATTAATTGCTCTTTGTATTTTCTTTGGATTCCTGACGTTTTATTCGGCTTATTTCAATGTGGTAACAGATTGTGGATGTTTTGGAGATGCTATCAAATTCACTCCATGGCAAAGCTTCTTAAAAGATGTTGTACTGCTGGTAGGATTGATTATCTTATTTGTCCTTTACAGAAAAGATTTCCGTAAAAAAGATGAGTATGGAGTTACTTCAAAAGAGTCTTCCCATACGTTCCAATATATTCTTTTAACAGTCTTTTCTTTGGGAATGATTTATGTTATGGCACAGGGAATCATGCATGAACCGATCATTGATTTCCGTGATTATAAAATCGGGACAGATATTAAAGGTGAAAAAGCTAAAATTGACAAAAACCCTTCTGAATATAAGACATTTTACTCTCTGAAAAATGAAAAAACAGGACAGTTAGTAAAGGTAAATCAGGATGATTATATCAAAAAAACAGAATATTGGGCAGAAGGTTCTCCATGGAAAATTGAAGATGGAAAAAATGAATCTGTATTGATCAAGGAAGGTTACAAATCTGAAATTGTAAAATTTAAGATTGAAGATCCTACAGGAATGGAAGTTACCAATGAGATCATCAACGCTCCAAAAGCTGTTCTGGTGTTTTCCTATCATCCAAAAGAAATCCCTGCTGACCTGCTTCAGAAAGTGGAGGCAAAAGTAAATGCCCAGAAAGGCGCCCTTATCTACGGAGTTTCAACAGAGCCTAATACTTTTAAAACCATCAAAAATGTACTAATGGACGGAACTGCCATTAAAACAATAGCAAGAAGCAACCCGTTTGTACTGATTCTTGAGAATGGAAAAATTGTAGATAAACAACCTGCAAAGGACTACGTTAATTAATTATAAATGATGAATGATCTTTTTAACGAAAGCTAATCGTGGATCAATTATCAAATATCAAATTTAAACACTAAACTTAAACATATAAAAGCTCATGCAAAAATCAAATAAATCAATCGCCGGTTATCATTTATTAATGATTCTTTCTTCTGTAGACGGAGAGTTTGCTCCTGAGGAAGGAATGCTGGTACAGCAATACCTGGCGGATGAATTTCCTTTCAGAATGAACCTTGATAATGAATTGGATACTTTGGCCCTTTTACAGCCTGAAGAATGGAAAGATCATTTTGAATTCCATGCAAGATGTTTCCACGAAGATTCTACAGAGGATGAACGTGTGAAATTTGTTCAGTTTGCAAAATCTTTAATCAAAGCGGACAATAAAGTAACGGAAGAGGAACATACATTCTATGTTCTGCTGAAAAACCTTTGGGGATTATAAACAACAACGAAAAATAAAATAAATCTATATTTAAATCTTATGAGAAGAAAAATAGTTGCAGGAAACTGGAAAATGAACAAAAATGTAATTGATGCACAGCAATTGATGATTCAGTTACTAAGCTATAAAAACAATAACGCTACCAACTGTGAAGTTTGGATTGCTCCACCGGCATTATACCTGATGATGGCAAAAGACGTTTTTGAAAAGGATGAGATCGGAGTATTTTCTCAGGATATGAGCGAGCATGAAAGCGGTGCTTACACAGGTGAAATTTCTGCAGATATGCTGGAATCTATTGACGCTACAGGTTCTTTGATCGGGCATTCTGAAAGAAGGCAATATCACGGAGAAACAGATTCTCACTGTAACAGAAAGATCAAACTGGCTCTTGATAAAGGTCTTATTCCTGTTTACTGTAACGGAGAAACTCTTGAACAGAGAAAAGCAGGGCAACACCTTGAAGTCGTAAAAAACCAGACTGAAGTAGCTCTTTTCACGCTTTCTGCTGAAGAGATCAAAAAAGTAGTGATTGCTTACGAACCTGTTTGGGCTATTGGAACAGGAGAAACGGCAAGTCCGGAGCAGGCTCAGGAAATCCACGCTCACATCAGAAACATTATTGCTGCAAAATACGGACAGGAAGTTGCTGACGAAGTTTCTATTCTTTACGGAGGTTCTGTAAAACCAGACAATGCAAAAGAAATTTTCTCTCAGCCGGATATTGACGGAGGTCTTATCGGAGGAGCAGCTTTGAAATTAGAGGATTTCTCTAAGATTATTGAAGCTTTTAACTAGAATTCATTGATCTAACAATAAAAACGGCGGAATCTTCGATTCCGCCGTTTTCCGTTAAAAAAATCTAATTATTGAATATCGACTACATACATTGTTCCCTTGTCTACTTTACCCGTTTTAGGTAAAATTTTGGATTTTGGATTTCCGTTTCCATCATCTACCACTCCAAAGTCATCATCATTGAAAACAGCCAGTTTATTATTTCCCAGATAAACAATTCCCTCGAATTTATCATGTTCATACCCCAGCTTTGCCACCAGATCTACGGCTAATGTTTTGGTAACAGCTTTTATTCCGGCATTGGTAATTTCATCCCATGAACATTGCTCTAAAGCTTTTCCGTTAACTTTCATTCCGTCCACATCGGTGATATCGGCTCCGTTTACATCTGTTGCATTGCTAAGATTGATTCTGTATACTTTTTTTATTCCTCCCTGAGAACCGAAATTTCCATCTCTTTCAATCACCAGGAATTCATTATTGCTTAATGCGGTAATATCGCACACTGAATCAGAAGCTCCTCCTTCCTGCTTATATAGAAACTGTTTAGTCTGCCCTGTAACCGTATCAAATGTGACAATTCTCGTTAAAGTTTTATTGGTAGCCAATGCCTTACTGGGAACATACATCATCGACTGCATGGTTCCTACCAGCGTTCTTCCGTCCGGGCTCATACAAAGTCCTTCCATTCCTCTGTTAGCTCTTCTTTTCGCTAAAACAGCAGGTAATTTTCTAGGTCCTGTATTTACTCCGATCGGGCTTATCCTTTCCATCTCCATTCCATCAGCACTGTAGTGCACAATATGCGGTCCATATTCATCAGAAACCCAGAATGTACCGTCAGCGGCAGCAACAATACTTTCGCTGTCAAGACCATACTGATCAGTACCTAAGACATTTCCGGAAGCATCATATGCTACTTCCCCTGTGCTCCCCATTCCAACAGGATTTGGAAGTCCGGTAATAGGCTGTCCGGATGGATTTTTAAGTTTAATATATTTGATGACCTCTACATTTCCGTCAGCATTGATTTTAAAATGCATAATGGTTGGAGTAAAATTAGGAGTAAGAAACTTTTTTCCATTCTGGAAGTCGGTGTTAGGTCCTCTATCGGTAATGACATAGAATTCGCCTTTTCTGGTAGGATGAGCCGCAGCTCCGGACCCAAAACCTCCGTTGATAACATCCACTCCGTTTATCGTAGTCAGTTTTGAAAATGGAAACTCCTGAGGGAGTTTGGAATAATTAATATCCTGATTAATTATGGCTGTATCATCATCACTTTTACATGAAGCCAATACTACCAGCACGACTGCAGACCATAGTAATTTTTTCATATTCACTTTTATGGCTGCGAAAGTATAAATCGATTGTAAACTGATCTTAAATATAATGATAATTGTTTTTTAACAATAGGATCTAAAAAGAAAAGCGATTCTGTTACAGGACAGAAATGTTGAATGGTTATAGACCTTTACAACCACCCCGTCAAAAATTCTTTGAATTTTTGCCACCCCTCCGGAGGATGGGAATTTTAACGTCTTCAGTTGGAATTTGGTCAGAATTGTAGATTTCTTGTGAAGTATTTTTTTCCGGATTATTGCAGCCGGATTTCTTCGGAATGATAAGCTGTATTGATAAACCTCCATTCCAATTGTGTCATTCCGCAGAAGCTAAATAGTAGAAATTTTAAACATCATCCAACAAAAAAACCGCACCAGATGGGTGCGGTTCTAATGATTGTATCATCAATTATTTTTTCTCAGTAGATCTTTGTAAAACCTCGTCTACCATTCCGTAACCTTTAGCTTCTTCAGAAGTCATCCAGTAATCTCTGTCAGAAGATTTTTCTACCCACTCATACGTTTGTCCTGAATGATGACCGATGATTTCATAAAGCTCCTGCTTCAGCTTCAACATTTCTCTTAAGTTGATCTCCATATCAGAAGCAACTCCCTGAGCACCTCCTGAAGGCTGGTGGATCATTACTCTTGAATGCTTAAGCGCAGAACGTTTTCCCTTTTCTCCGGCAACCAGTAATACAGCTCCCATTGAAGCAGCCATACCTGTACAGATGGTTGCTACATCCGGCTTGATGATCTGCATGGTGTCATAAATACCCAGACCCGCATATACACTACCACCAGGAGAGTTGATGTAGATCTGAATATCTTTTGAAGGGTCAGCACTTTCCAGGAATAAAAGCTGAGCCGTAACGATGTTTGCTACCTGATCATCAATACCTGTTCCCAGGAAGATAATTCTGTCCATCATCAGACGGGAGAAAACGTCCATCTGAGCAACGTTTAATCTTCTTTCTTCCATGATGTACGGAGTAAGATTCGTTGGGCCATACATTCCCATATACTGATCGGTAACCAAACCGTTGTTTCCTAAATGTTTTACAGAGAAATCTCTGAATTCTTTTTTAATGTCCATATTTCTATTATGTATTATTTTTTAAATATTCTCGAAGTTTAAATTACAATATTTATTCCTAAAATTTTATAGGACTTTTTGTCACAGAATATTAAAATAACTGACTTAAAAATTACCGTTTTCTACCATAGATTCCTTTGATAGGTGAATATTCAATGATATTACTCAATCGCATGGAAGCCTGTTTCAATAACGTAATTTTCTTGATAAGCTCATAGTACTTTCCTTCATCAGTATCCCTGTACACATCCAGCTCTTTATCTGTTTCTGTAATTAAATAATCAATATATCTGAATTTGTGCAGCAAAACATCTCCCTTGATCTGATCTGCCACTTTATCACCGTAATTGGGAGGATAAATATTTCTGGAAGCCCAGTTTTCAAGCTCATCCAACGGGATCAGAGCGTCTACAACCTTTGTGGTAATTTCTTCGTCCATAAAAGATACAAAAAAGTTTCCACTTCTCAACTCATCTTTTTGAATTCCTTCCCTCACCTGAGTAATAATGATTTCATTCCCTTTAACTAAAAATTCATACTGCTCTTCTTCAAAATGATGAAGAATTTCCTCAATTACTGTAATCTGATATTCTTCTCCTTGTTCATTTCTACGTTTCAGAATAATATCTCCAAATGCCAGCATGTGTTCAACAAGTTTGTTCTCCATGAACAGTACATCATACAGAAAAGGATCTTCTTTTTCCTGATCCAAAGGCACAACCTCCATCTTTGGAGCGGCTGTTTTCTCTTTCTGCTGCTGTTGAACATGATGGGTCTGATTCTGTGTGATCTGCTTCTGAACATCCAGTTCATTGAAAAGACTCTGCTCAGAAAGCCCGAATTTATTGGAAACCTCTTTCAGATAAACCTCTCTTTTCAGGGCATTTTGTACGAAAGAGACAGATTTCACAATATCTCTGATTGCTTCAGCCTTTTTAATCGGATCATTTCCGATATCTCTCAGGAGAATTTCCGCCTTGAAATCGATGAAATCCATCGCTTCATTTTCGATATACTTTTCAACGTATTCCTGCGGGTGTTTTCTGGCAAAGGAATCCGGGTCATCTCCATCAGGGAAAAGCAAGACACGGATGTTCATTCCCTCAGTCAGCAGCATATCAATACTTCGGAAACTGGCTTTGATACCGGCATTATCACCGTCAAAAAGAATCGTTACGTTTTCCGTAAGCCTCTTAATCAGTTTGATCTGCTCTGTCGTCAAAGACGTTCCGGAACTTGCCACTACGTTTTCAATTCCAGACATATGAAGTGAAATCACGTCCATATACCCTTCCACCAAAAGACAGGCATTCTTTCTTGAAATCGCCTGCTTACTCTGGTTTAATCCATAAAGAACATTGGATTTATGGTAGATCTCCGTTTCCGGTGAATTGAGGTATTTTGCTGTTTTGACATTATTCTTCAGGATTCTTGCTCCGAAACCTAAAACCCTTCCTGAAAAACTGTGAATAGGGAAAATTACCCTTTCCCTGAAACGGTCAACCCCTGCAGGTGTATTTTCCGGGAAGATGGAAAGTCCGGATTTCTCAAGAATTTCTTTATTATAACCTTTTTCAAGCGCATAAGCCGTGAAAGCATTCTTTTTCTCCGGAGAATATCCCAGCTGGAATTTTTTAATAATATCATCCCTTAATTCTCTCTCTTTGAAATAAGAAAGTCCTATGCTTCTGCCCTCCTGATCATCCCAAAGGATCTCCTGAAAATACGTATTGGCAACCTCATGAATTTTATACAGCAGATCTTTTTCTGTCTGGGCATTTTTTGCTTCTTCAGAAATTTCACGCTGGTCTTCTTCAATTTCAATTCCGTATTTTTTTGCAGCGTGGCGTAGTGCTTCAGGATACGTAAAATTTTCAATTTCCATAAGGAAAGAGATTGCCGTTCCTCCTTTTCCTGTGGAGAAGTCCTTCCAGATCTGCTTACTGGCAGAAACTACAAAACTGGGTGTTTTTTCATCATGAAAAGGACTGAGCCCCTTGTAGTTAGACCCTGCTCTTTTCAACTGCACATATTCGCCCACAATCTCTTCAACGCGGATCGTGGAGAATATCTTATCAATGGTCTGTTTGGAAATCATAGTACAAAAATACACATAAAAAAAAACCTTACAATTATATAATACAAGTGCATTATATTTAGTAAGTTTTATCATTATTTTTGCAAAATAAATTTGCTACTATATGCAGTTCACTATCAATACAATCGAAGACTGGCAGGAAGTTGTTGACACCATCATTCCTCAATTACAACATAATATTCTTTTATTAAAGGGAAACCTGGGAGCAGGTAAAACCACATTCACTCAATTTCTGCTTAAAAACATGGGCAGTAATGACGAAGTAAACTCTCCCACTTACTCTATTGTCAATGAATACAATACCGAAAAAGGGAAAGTATTTCATTTTGATCTTTACCGCTTAAAAAACATTGAAGAAGTCTATGATATCGGAATTGAAGAATATCTGGACAACTCTTTTTTATGCATCATCGAATGGCCGGAAGTCTATGAAGAGGACCTTTACGGTCTTAACTACCATACAATGAGCATTGTAAATACGGGTGAAAACAGAGAGATTTCATTCGATTAAATATTATGTATCTTTGCTCATTAATTGAGTGTAAAAAACAATCTGTAAGACATAATTTAATTTAAGGATGAGTACAAATATTTTTACTCCTTTCACAGAAGAAGAATTAATGCCGAAAGAGGAAAAATTGGAGGTTATAAAGAAAGGGAAACAGTTCAGTATTGGAATTCCTAAAGAAACCTGTCTCAACGAAAGGAGAACCTGTATTACTCCTGACGCCGTACAGGTGTTGGTAGAGCACGGCCATGAGATCATTATTGAATCAGGGGCCGGACAAGGTTCATTTTTTACAGATTTACAGTATTCCGAATCTGGAGCGAAGATCACCAATGATCCAAAAGAAGCTTTCGGGCAGGATCTTATCCTGAAGGTGAACCCTCCTACAGAAGATGAAATTGAGTACATGAAGCCTAATACGTATCTGGTTTCGGCACTTCAAATTAATCTTAGAGACAAGGAGTATTTCTTAAAGCTTGCAGAGAAAAAAATAAACGCCATCGCTTTTGAATTTATCGTTGATGAATACAAGCAGCTGGCTTTGGTAAGATTAGTCGGGGAAATTGCAGGAACCGTTTCAATCTTATATGCCTCCGAATTATTAGCCTTATCAAACGGGTTAATGCTGGGAGGAATTACAGGAGTAAGACCTGCAGAAGTTGTTATCCTTGGAGCCGGAATTGTAGGTGAGTTTGCTACAAAGGCAGCCATTGGTTTAGGAGCAAGTGTAAAAGTTTTCGATAATTCTTTATCCAAGCTTAGAAGGCTTCACACGATTGTTGACAGCCGTGTACCGACTTCTATTATTGATCCTAAAGAGCTCAGCAAAAGTCTAAGACGTGCTGATGTAGTGATCGGAGCTCTTCCAAGATTGAATATGACCCCTATCGTTACTGAAGATATGGTGATGAAAATGAAAAAAGGCAGTGTCATCATCGATATTACCATAGATAACGGTAAAGTGATCGAAACTTCAGAGCTTACTACCATGGAGGATCCTTATGTCATCAAACACGGTGTCATCCACTGCGGACTTCCGAATCTTACCTCAAGAATGCCGAGAACTACCACTAAGGCCATCTCGAATTTCTTCCTTTCCTATATTTTAAATTATGACGAAGAGGGCGGCTTTGAAAACATGCTGATCCGCAAAAACGAAATGAAGCAGAGCTTATATATGTACAAAGGAAGACATACCAAGAAGATCATCTGCGATCGTTTCGGACTTACGTACCACGATATCAATCTTTTAATTTTCTAATGAAGAAACTGAAATTTTATGCAATAGGCTTCGTTCCGGGGCTTTTGATCGTATTTTTTATTTTAAACAAAAAAGGAGCAAGCTGCAGCGGATATTTACCGAACAGCCGTGTGATTGCTGAAAGTCTTTCCAAAGAATTCAAATATTCTGAAGAAGCTAAAAATGCAATGGCAACCTACAAGATTGATGAGAAATTTATAAAAGACAGCATCATTACCAACGGAAAGGTAGATTTTGACCGCAGCCATGCACAAAAGAAACCATGTCCGGACTATCTTTTAACCTATCCTGAAAAAAATCCGTCTTATGAGATCACGTATGAAAAATGTGAAGAAACGGTGACGGTAAACAGTCTTAAAAAACTGAAATAGTTTCAAGTACAAGCTATGGACGGCAATTACTACATGATTCATGATTATCTGATATTCATCGGAGTTTTTGCCATTTTCCTGTTTCTGACTATCAGTATTTATCTCTTCAGCCAGAATCAGAAGCTGAAACAGAGGAATACCAAATTATCGGAAACCAATAAACTTATTGAGCAGCGCCTGAATGAAGTCCGTCTGGAACATATCGGCACAAAGCTGAATCCGCATTTGTTTAAAAATATTCTGAATTCGGTGCAGTCTCATGCCTATCAGACCTATATGTCACTGGATAAGCTGGCCAATGTGCTTGATTATATTTTATACGAAAGCAACAATAAGTATGTAAGCCCGAAAGAAGAGCTTAATTTTGCTTTAAGCCTTATTGAGATTAATAAAATCAAGATCAATCCACTTTTTGACTTCAGAATTAAATCCAGAATCAATAAATCTGATGCTTTGTATGAAGAAAAGGTATTTGCTCCGCTGATCTCTGTGGATCTTATTGAAAATGCCTTCAAACATACAGATTTTCTGGCTCAGGATTCTTTTATTTCTATTTATATGGAACTTGAAGACGGCATTTTCACTATGAAAGTCAGTAATAAAGCGTCTCTTAAAAATATTCTGGAAAAAGAAAAAAGCGGCTTTGGAAGCCAGTCTTTTGATCAAAGGCTTAAAATGATCTACAGTACCTATTATCAGCTGGAAAGAAGCTCAAAAAACGGAATATTTACGGCGGAATTAAAAATCAATTTAGGAGAATTCTATGATAAAATGCGTTATTCTGGATGATGAATTACTGGCGATCAGCTATTTAAAACTTCTATGCGAGCAGATTGAGAATGTAGAGGTGGTAAAAGCATTCAATGATCCTAAAATTTTTTTGAATGAAATAGACAGCCTCGACTGTAATCTGTGCATTCTGGATATTGAAATGCCCGGAATGACAGGTCTTCAGGTGGCTGAGATTATTTCAGGTTCTAAAAAAATCATCTTTACAACAGCTTACAAAGAATATGCTGCTGAAGCTTTCGATCTGAATGTGGTGGATTATGTAAGGAAACCCATCAAAAAAGAAAGACTGATTCAAGCTTTCGAAAAAGCTAAAGAACTGGTAGAAAATGCTCCTAAAAAAACTTTTATCGAGTGGAATACCAATATTGGAAAAACCGTTATATTCACAGAACAGATTTCCTACATCAAAACCTCTGAAATCGACAGCAGGGATAAAGATATTATGCTTATTGACGGAACAACCATCGTTTTAAAAAACCTGAATTTCAAAAACCTTCTGGAAATGCTGCCATCAAAAGATTTTGCTCAGGTGAATAAAAAAGAAATCATTGCGCTGTCTTCCATTAAGGTATTTTCAACCAACGAAATTATTACCACCATTCATGCGGAAGATCACTCTTTTCTGAAACTTCAGATCGGAGATGCTTATAAAAATTCATTGATGGAGCTCTTCGGAAAATAGATCTTTTCAAATCTTTCCGGTTTCATTACAGAATATAAGTCCTTTATTACAACTCCCCTTTTTCAGTAAGTAATCCCTTTACTTTTGCATAAATTTATTTGATTTTATAATGAAATATTCTTTCATATAGATTTTATTACATTTTTCAGAGCATTCGTTACATTTAAAAAAAAAGGATATTTAACATAACTATATTCTTATCAAATTTGCATAAAATATTGGAATCATGAATTTGGGGAAATACAAAAATTTAATTTTCTACATTACCACCATCGCAGTCTTTTCCGCTCTGATGTATTATTTCATCATCGAAGGGCAGACGCTGGAAGTAAAAGAAAATATCGTTGCCAATACCAGCAGCGGCTCTACCTGGGATAATTTCCTGGAATCCTTTAAAACCAATCTTCACCATCCGCTTGCGCTATTACTGGCACAAATTGTCACGATTATTATGACAGCAAGGCTTTTCGGATGGATTTGTATGAAAATAAAACAGCCTACGGTTATCGGAGAAATGATTGCAGGGATTGTACTCGGTCCTTCACTTGTGGGAATGTACTTCCCTGAGTTTTCCGCCTTTCTTTTCCCAAAAGAATCATTAGGCAACCTTCAGTTTCTGAGCCAGATAGGTCTTATCCTGTTCATGTATATTGTTGGAATGGAGCTGGATCTGAGTGTATTAAGGAAAAAAGCTCATGATGCGGTTGTCATCAGCCATGCAAGTATTATTATTCCTTTTGCTCTGGGAATAGGACTTTCCTATTTTGTGTATCAGGAATTTGCTCCGGATGGTATCCAGTTTACCTCTTTTGCTTTATTTATAGCCATTTCGATGAGTATCACAGCATTTCCGGTACTGGCGAGAATCGTACAGGAAAGAAACCTCCAGAAAACCAAACTGGGAACAATTGTTATTACCTGTGCTGCTGCCGATGATATTACCGCATGGTGTATTCTTGCTGCCGTAATTGCTATTGTAAAAGCAGGTTCTTTTGCAAGCTCTATCTATGTGATTATCATGGCTGTTGCTTATGTATTTTTAATGATTAAAATTGTAAGACCCTTCCTGAAAAGAGTCGGAGACCTTCAGGCCGGAAAAAATACGATCAGCAAACCCATGGTGGCTATCTTTTTCCTGACTCTGATCCTGTCTGCATACGCTACTGAGGTCATTGGTATTCACGCCTTATTCGGAGCTTTTATGGCGGGAGCTATTATGCCGGAAAATACAAAGTTCCGTACCCTTTTTATTGATAAGGTAGAGGATGTGGCATTAGTACTTCTGCTGCCATTATTCTTTGTATTCACAGGACTCCGTACCCAGATCGGCCTTCTTAACGACAGTCATCTGTGGATGACCGCCGGATTTATTATTCTGACCGCGGTTCTCGGAAAGTTTGCAGGAAGTGCGTTGACGGCACGATTTGTAGGTATTAACTGGAAAGAAAGTCTGACGATAGGAGCTCTGATGAACACACGAGGCCTTATGGAACTTATTGTACTCAACATTGGATATGACCTTGGCGTTTTAAGTCCTGAAATTTTTGCAATGCTTGTAATCATGGCGCTCTTCACTACTTTCATGACTGGGCCGGCGCTGGATTTTATTAATTTTATTTTTAAATCTAAAAAGAATCAGGACGAGTCTGTTCAGGATAATGATTCCAAATACCGCGTTCTTCTCTCATTTGATAAACCGGAATCCGGAAGTACTTTGTTGAAACTTGCACACAATTTCACCCATAAAATGAACGGTAATAAAAGCATCACTGCGATGAATATTGCTCCGGTAGATGAAATGCATGCCTATGACATCAACGAGTATGAAGAGTCACAGTTTCAGAATGTCATTGAAACCTCTCAAGATCTGAATCTGGAAGTCACTACCCTCTTCAAAGCGTCTACTGATATCGAAAGTGATCTTACCAGCATTACCAACAAAGGACATTATGACCTTCTCCTGATCATGCTTGGAAAATCTATGTATGAGGGAAGTTTATTAGGAAGATTATTAGGCTTTACCACCAAAATTATTAATCCTGAAAAACTATTGAACACGGTAAAAGGCAAAGGAAATATATTCAACAATTCTCCTTTTGACGATTTTACTCTTCAGATTCTCGACAAAACCAATATTCCCGTAGGAATTTTGGTGGAAAAGGACTTTAAAGCAGCCGACAAAGTATTTGTTCCGATCTTCAATCTGAGTGATTTTTACCTTCTTGAATATGCGAAAAGGCTGATTAATAACAATAATTCCCAGGTTATCATTCTGGATGCGGCAGGACAGATCCGAAATAATATTGAAGTAAAAGAACTGATCAGAAGCATTGAACAGGTAGCTCCCAATCACATCACGCTGTACAATGAGAAAAAGATTGAAAAAGATTTTCTGGGTTCTCAGGATCTGATGCTCATCAGCAGTAAAAGCTGGAAAAACCTGATTGATACAAAAAGTCTATGGCTGTCTGACATCCCATCAACATTAATAATATCAAATCCATAACACTTAACACATACCGATATTTCTATTTCTATTGAAGCTGTAAATATTAGTCGTTGTCTGTAAAGAAAAAACGGGTATATTTATAGCTTCAATTTTTTGGGACATGCTGATTAACAGTGAAAATGGAGTTATTGAGCTGGAAGCCTTTGCTACCACACTTTATAAAGGAATGAGTCTTGATCAGCTGAAACAGTCTGATTTTTATAAAGAAAAGTATCATGATCTGTGGGACGTAAAAACCGGATATTTTTGGTATTATTTTAAAAGTATAGAAATAGCAGGCTACCAGGTATCTTTCAGTCTGTGTTTTTTTGGAGATCAATTGGATCTCATCCATATGAATACCTCTGAAAAGACCGATGCCAAAGACTGGAATGAATGGACAGAGGAAAAAGAAATGAATGTTTTCCGCCGGAATAATACTTTCCTGACCAAAGTCCTTGGAATATCACCCACCCAAAAAAAGAAAAAACCTTATCCCGGCTGCACCTTCAGATTTCCCTGGGGAGATGTGTGGTCGGTTTACGACCCGAGAAGCGCCGCCAGCTTTATGGGAATCAATTTTAATGAGGAGGAAAACAAATAAAAATAACTTATAACCAAAGAATAAGAGAACACTATGTGCCGATATGCCATGATGGTTTACAAAGGTCATTATGCCTGTTTCAACTGCCAGAAAACATTCAAACGCCGCCACCTGAAAGATGTGGACCGGGATGCTCAGACCTCTGTGGAAGCCAAGTGTCCGGAATGTGGGAATCTGATGGCCAATATGGGACTTGACTTTAAATCCCCGCCCAAAAATGATGATAAGCAATGGGCTCATATCCGGGATTTGTATACGGTTGGAATCACTTTTCATTCATGTGGATGCTCTGGTCCCGGATATATTCCTCAGGACCGGAAGGCCATTATTGATCATCTGGAAAAAGTTCGTTCAGAATACATGAAATCTCTGGTATTCTGGAGATACCGCATAGAGCCTGAAAATAAAAAAGAACGCGAACTGGACTATCAGAAAAACAGCTCACACCTATGGGCCGTCAACCGTAATGCTTTCAAAGAAACAGTGACCAATCAGGAAGGTATTAACTATTGGCTTAAAAGAATCAATGAGGTGGAAGAAAGGCTCAATATTATCAAGGCTGATAAATCATAACACTACTCTAGTTTACAAGCTTCAGAAGCCTTTTAAAATCCTCTTTGATTTTTTCCTCCTGCTCAGCGGGATAATCCGCACCGATACTAAATCCGCGTCCTGTAGTATTGGTGATCATAATGATATTTCCGTTTTCAAAATAATTCCTTGTTGTGATAACCTCGGACTTATTGAAATCAAAGGCTTCCGTATCCTTATTCTCTTTCATTGCTTTAGCATTATAGAAAAGCGGCCGGTTATACCTATACTCTTTCTCAAAAACAAAAGAAAGCTGTCCGTTAAGAAGATAATATTCTGTCAGCTTCTGCCCGATTTCTCCATAATGTTTCGCAATTACCTTTTGCAGACCTTCATCTGTGTAATAAAATGTGGCCTCCCCGCCTTCTGCAGATTCTCCTTCAATATCTTTCTTTTTGACAGCAGTCCATTTTGTCACGGAATTGATTCTTTTAAAATTTGCCTGAATAGGTTTTATCCTATTTTTTAAACTCTTGTTTCCTGTTGTATCTTTCTCATTGTATGCTTCTCCCTTCTTTACAGTATCCTGTGCTTGGATAGTGAAAAAAACGGGCGACTGATCTCCGGACTTCTGAGCATATGCAAAACTCAAACTGATCAATATTATGAAAACTCCATGCAAGAATCTATTCCTCATATTTTCTTTTTTGTAGCTTTAAAATTAATAATAACTTTTGGTTGTACTGCATATAATGAAACCACAAAAGTTACAAATAACTGTTTTAGCTTTGAAAATCCTTATACCAGCTAAGATTCCTACAGAATGATACAATTGGAATACTTGTCTTACCATTAGTTTGCCATTCCGTAGAAATCCAGCCACTTTAAACCAACAAGAAAAGCATCAACAAAACTCCAATCCTGACCAGCATCACAATTGAAGACGTACAATTCCCATCCTCCGGAGAGGTGGCGAAAATTCAAAGAATTTTTGACGGGGTCGTTTTCGGAGTGGTTTCTTCACACCATCAGTTTCATGTCGTAATTCTACTACAATTTTTAAAATTTAACCCCAAAAATTTATTTCCAACAGTGTTTTTTAATAGCTTTATCTGATAATTCACATTGGATGGAAATTGATTTCTTACAATATCAGGTACGAAACGGAGACACGCTCACCTCCATCGCTTCCCGGCTGGGTATGACCGGTGAGGAGCTTAAGCTGTTTCATAATTCCCATTGCCCGAAAATGGATAAAGTCTGGTTTGAAAACCTTAATGACGTTAAAAATATTTTTGTCCCTACTCATTTTAAAACAGAATCACAGAAGGAAAATGAAAGGAATAACAGTCTTCCCGGCCAGTTCTCTGATTCCTTTTGGGCCCAAACTTATAGTATTAATGAGACTTTTGAAACCTCTTTCGAATCTTCAGTTAACATCGATTATACCATTGATGTAAATCTCCGAAAAGACCAAAACACAGGTCTGTATATCCTTAGCTACAGTCAGAGAGACTTTAAATCCGGAGGAAATGAACCGGATGATAAGGTAAGCGGCCTTTCGATAGCCTGCATGAAAAGTATTATGCCGCTTGAATTTATTCTTAATGAACATGGCAGGATAAAAGGATTGGCAGATCATAAAAAAATCACGGAAACTTTTAGCAGACAGCGTAAAGATCTTGAAGAGTTTTATGTAGGTGAAGTCGCTCGAAATTATATGGATTCTTTTGAAAGGAACATCAGCAATGAAGCGTTTTTATTACAGCAATTTCAGAGCACACTGCTGTTTCAGACTCTGTTTCCCCAAACAGACTGGTTCAGGAGAAAAATAAAGTGGACAGAATCTTTTTATTTTGTACAAAATTCATTTCCGGTAGCCTGTGAAATCAAACCTGAACATAAAAATAAAGAAGAGGACTCTGTTTTGACTATTTTACATGGAAAAATCACTGAATTATGTACCTCACAGGAGATCATGCGCGGGATCAGGCTCAAAAAACCGGCTGCAAGACCTGCTTCAGGAAATATTGTATTAGAATACACCACTCACACTAAAAATAAGAATCTTCTTCAGGCTAAAGCCTCGTTTTTACTCAGTCATGAAGAGGTATTGATACACCAACATCACATCAATATAACACAAGGATAATATGAAAAATTATGTCACACAAAAAGGCGATACTTTCAGTTCTCTGGCCCGGCAGTTTAAGCTGAAAAATGAAGGTATTTTAAAAACTTACCATAATCTCCACTGTCCGCCGGAAGATGTCATGCAGGAACCTGTTCCGGGAAAAACGATCTTGATTCCGGAAGATCCACAGCTCATGGCTGAGGAAACAGAACCTCAAAATATAGCTGCATCTTCCCAGGAGGAATCTACAGAAAATGTAGGTTCTTATGAAGGGAATTCAACGGAAGAAACTCCACGAAATGAAGAGCAGTCATCCGGAAAAACGGAACAACAAAGTGATAAAGAAGAAAAGGAAGATCAAAAAGAAGACAGTGGTTCTAGTCCTCATGAAGGAAAATATTTCATTGTGCAGAAAGGAACCGTGCAATGTAATCAGGGATTTAAATTTCCAAAATTTAAAGTGACCAGCCATCAGAAACACTACTGGAATGATGAAGAAGGAAACGCTGATTATCTGGCCGTAACAGAGGATGATCTTCAGCTCGATCCTGCGGCACAGCCGTTTGGACAATGCAAGCTCAAGCCAACTTCAGGAGGATATCTTCCGTGTGCTTATGCTCCAGCCGGAAAGTGGCAGAAGACGTATGAAAAAGTAAAAGTGATGGGGAAAAGCTGTCTTACGGAAATCTCAGAACTCATGTGCAGTACGGGAGGGAAAATTACCATCCTCAAACACGGACAGCAAAGCGAAGTCGGTAAAAGCCAGGTTCCCAAAGCAAATACGCAGGAACAGCAGGTTTATAATCCTGTTGTGGATTTTGATGAATTCAAGGAAGATACAAAAGATACAGACGAACTTTATTACAGCTAAGCCATGACAGGAACTATTATTGGGAATCAGAATCCTCTGGTAGGAACAACCTATACCTACGAAATAAAACCTTCAGGCCTTTCATTTGGTCTTAAAGGTGATTATGAATGGTATCTTTTTAAGAAACAAAAGAACGGAAGCTGGAAAGACATCACCGGAAAGCCAAAGACCGGTGAGAAGGTAACGTACAACTTTGGGGAAATAGCACTGGGAATAGAGTTTCAAATGAAAGTCTATGAAACTAAAAAAGGTATTTTACCTGGTCTTCCCTCTACCAGAGAACTGGCTGGAAGCTGTGTATTAATACCAACAAGCAACAAAGTTCCGAAGATTGATAAAGTAGTACTCTTCAACAGAGGAGCAAAAGACGTCAATAAAGCCAGCTACCGCGATACTCTTATTGCGCAGGCTCATTGTATTGCAATGTTTAATAAAGAGATTGAGTTTCATCTTTGGGAAGATGACGCTCCTGGAAAAGGGCACGATGCCAGTATTAACAAAAACAACCGTCACACCCGCAGCTATAAGGCTCGCGTCAATGAAAAAGGGATTGCAGAAGTGTCAATACCCCTGATGTCTGATGAAAAAATCCTTCGTCAGATGGCCAATCAGTTTCTGATGAAAGGTGACAGGAATGAAGGCGCGAATCATGAATATTATGTTACAGCCACTTATTCAGGGCAAATTCAGGGAGCCAGCCAGGTGAATGTAGATGTAGCCAACCCTGATTATAAAGGGCAGCCTCAAAATCAGCCAAAACCCAAGCCGCAACCTGAGAAACACACGCCAAAATTCCCGGCCGGACAAGGAGGTGGTCCCAAACAGCCGGATCCTAAAGGTAATATTATAGAAGCTGTTTTCATAGATGATAAAGGAAATGAACTTTCCAAAGTTGCTGTAGGAGATAAAGTTAGGGTAAGAATCCACTCCAAAAATATGGTGGGAAAACACATCCAATATGTAGTCTGGGAATATGATACCACTTCCAATGATGAAGTTTACAGAAGCGGAAATATTAAAATTCCTGCCGATGTATGTGATACTTCAGGATTTGTCATTACCAAAGACATTTTCGGAAAAGGAATAGACTCCCCTATCGGTGACCCTGACTCCGGTACACAAAATTATTTCATCGAAATTATCTCCAAGGATCTTTCTGCGGAATCTCAGAAATTTGGGGTAAATTCGGAAGGACTGATGCAGGTGGAGAAGGTGAAAAGTGCGGCGGGGGTGCAGAATACACA
Source organism: Chryseobacterium sp. 2VB (assembly GCF_005503635.1). Taxonomy (NCBI): domain Bacteria; kingdom Pseudomonadati; phylum Bacteroidota; class Flavobacteriia; order Flavobacteriales; family Weeksellaceae; genus Chryseobacterium; species Chryseobacterium sp. 2VB. The sequence continues at coordinate 5,555 of NZ_SCNC01000030.1, read as the reverse complement.
AAAACCAGATAAACCAGGAAGTTGTATATGTCAGGAACAATACAAAGACTTAATATGGGGTGGAAAAGTAAGTTGTGAGTTTAGGAAGAAAGTATTTCAAATAAGTAAAAGAGCTGGCATTGATCCCAACAATCTTATGGCAGCCATGGCTCATGAAACAGGAGGAACTTTCGATCCTACATGCGGAACATTTAAAAAGAAAAAAAATGAAGATGAAGAAGGATATGTTGGTTTATTGCAAATCGGAAAAGATGCAGCTACTGATTTGAAAATTACAAGAACAGAGTTGTTAGCAATGGATCAGATAAAGCAGTTAGATTATATTGAAAAATATTTATATCTGCCATTAGTTAGAGGAAAGCTAAATACATTAACAGATTTTTATTTAGCTGTATTATTTCCTGTTGATTGCGGAAAAGGGAATCAGCCTAATCATATTGTTTTTGATGATAGTTTACCCATTTCGTACAAAAATGGAAAAGCTATTAAAAATCTTAACTATTGGAGAAATGTCGGTTATGCTGCAAACCCATCATTTCATAAAGAGGCAAAAGAAAAAGGAAAAACTTATGTTTGGGAAATTGCGGAAAATATAAAAATATGGTACGATAAAGGTAAACAAAATAAGGTACAAAAGTTTACTTGTCAAAATGCACAAGAAACAAAACTCGAACCTGTAAAAACAAATAAATGGCATGATCCAGTTGATAATCCAATCTGTACCTTATACATGCAAAGTGGAGGTGGTGGAAAAGGAACTATTGGAGAACATTGGGGATTATTTGGAAATACTAGAAATGGAAGCAAACATCAAGGATTAGATTTATTTGTCATACCAGGAAGTAATGTGTATGCATGTGTAAAAGGAATTGTTCATAAAGTAAAATGGCATGCTGGCTATGGTAATACTATGACAATAAAGATAATTGATAAAGAATCATTTTTTAATCATAAAAGAGATTATTCACTACTCTATCCTTCTAATGGAGAAATAAATCAAAGTAGTAATTTTGATAAAACAAAAGATATATTTTTATTTTATGCACATTTAGAACAAGTTTTGGTTGAAGAAGGAACAGAAGTAAATGCAGGAAAAGTTATTGCAAAAAGTGGAGTTTCAGGTGTTGAAAAAGGAACTTGCGCTCCACATTTACATTTTGAAATATTTACAACTGTCTATGCAGTAGGTATGGGATTAAATTATAGATGTAATCCTGGATTCTACATTCACTTTAAAGCACCACATGAGCAATCAGAGAATGAATTAAATTTACAAAAAGAAACGGCTAAAACAAGAATTAAAAATTTATATGGTAAAAAATAGCATTATTTTAAACATGTTTACAATACTTCTTTTAGTTTTCTTTACATTATCAAGTTGTAAAGAAACCCCTAACCAAAAGAAGGAACTATCTGAAAGTTTAAAGAAAGAAAATATCATATTTTCTGAAATTTCTTTTGATAAAAAAAGCGATTATCAAAATACAAACCTAAAAAGTTTAGTTTTAAAATTTAAAAATATTACTTATACATTAAAATTTGTTGAAGACAGAACATATTTACAGTATAAATTAGATGATAAGATAATTTCTGATTGGCATCAAATTTCTTACAATTTCAATTATGATAGTTCTTATGAAGATGCAGAAGCAGATATTAAAATTTTATATAATTCAAGCATAAATAAAGGTTTTTTACTTTTACCAGGTTATACAGAAGAATACCCCGTTTTTAACGTTTATGCTTTTGATAAAGATAGAATTACTTATCTCGAAAATATTAGCACAAATGATCCTAATTGTTTAAGTTTTTCAAAAGAAAAAATTGAAGGTATTGAGCAAAAACAGGGAATCTCTTTTAAAACAGTCAATAATCAAAAGGGAAAAAGCTGCGTACTGAATAAAGAAAAAAAAGATGACCTTAATACCCAAACCATTGAATCTGATTTACAGAAAATTGTAGGAAGTATTCCACTATCAAAACAACAGATTTCAATTCCGTCAGGAGAATATTTTGCAACCAACGAGAAGTTAGATGATTATGGAATTTCATTGAAAATTGATAAAGATTCGATCATTTATACAGAATCTGGAAATATGGGGAAAATGTATAATCAATACCTGCTTAAACAAGTTAAGACTATTGATGGAAAAATATTTTTAAAATATTCAGAGGTGATTAATGGATACACTGGTGATGCAGATAAACCACTTTATTTTGGTATTCTTCAATATGATAAAGGCAAATTACTGTTTGAGAGTGAATACACAGAAAAAAAGTATGGATTAAAAAATGTAATATTAAAAAAATAAAAATAATTATTACAATTTGATTAAGATAGAACTTCTGCAATTGATTGCTGGATTCTAAAATAAACACAAATGATAAAAAACATTTCTTTAGCTCTTTTGTATTCATTTGTACTTTCTTGCACTGGACAAGAAAGTAAACTTCAATTGCAGAATATCAAAGAAATAAACTCATTAAAAGACAAACCTTGTAACATTACAGATGCAGGAGACGGCACAAAATCAAACTATGATGACCTGTCTCCTGAATTTATCAATAAAGCAAAAAAAGTATTAGAGCAAAGAAAATTTCAATTTCCTGATGAAAATACCTTTAATCAAAAAATTTTGGATGTATTTTCTTTCAATTTGAAAGATTATAAAAATTCCATAATTGCTTTACGTCCGGCAATGTTTCCAGAGGTAGCTATTAAAGAAAATAAATTTATTTTCATTCAGGATGCTGGTGCTGCCGAACCAGAGTTTATGAATCCTGACTTGTTGTATCATTTTAATTCTTATATATTTTATAATACTCCCGTATCTTATGTTTGGCTGCAAACAAACAATTCCAGTCTTTTATACGATTTAGTTGTTTACTATGGATACAATAAGGATAAAAAGCTTGTAGAATCAGTATTTAAAAAATTCGATTTTAATAGTCTTTCCGATATGGAGCAGTTAATTTTTATAGATTCTGGCGGGTATAAAAAATTGAAAAAACAAATATTTGACGACATAGAAACTATTATTTATAAAGGTAAAGTTGAAGACTTTTCTTATGCTAAAGAAGGTGATGGTTATTTAAGAATAGGTGATATTATAAGTAAAATATCATCATCTCCAAAAGAATATTTTGAACCTGAAAAAACAATATCTTATTTATTTGAGAGAGAATTAAGAGTTGGAATACAAGGTGATATTGAGAGCTATTTAAATAAAAATCCAACATATAAATCAAATCTGGAAAAAAATAAATTTTATGATTTACCTACTTTAAAAGACTATGTGAAATACATTTACCAAAAAGAAAGTAATACCAATTTTATCATTCAGGATAGTGATGGTTTTACCAATCTAAGGAAGGAGAAAAACTCTTCTTCCCAAATCCTGGAAAAAATCAACACAGGTGAAGAAGTTGAAGTTTTAGACCAAAACGGAGATTGGTGGTTAGTGGTTTCTAAGGCAGGTAAAAAAGGATATGTTCATAAAAGTAGAATAAAATCTGAATAAATAACTTGATCAAATGATGAAACCCTTTTTAACTTTATTACCTCTTATATCTTTCTTTTTAAGCTGTAAAGAGAACAATGTGAGGGCTATGGACACCAATGAAACACAATATGAAACACCATATTTTGATGATGATCATATTAAAGATAAAGCTATAATTAAGGCAAAACAAAATACGGAACTATCTAGTTTTATACTATCAATCGACTTATCTTCATTAAACAAAACGGTTGAAATCCCTATATTAAACAATAGTATTCTATATAACAATACTGAAGCTGATTATTATTTAAGTGATCCTATTATTAATAATAAAATTATTACCATTAGAGTAGATTATGCAGACCAAGTTACAAAGCCTAATATTTCCGGCGAGAAAAAAAATGTAATTGAAAAAATGAAGTTTAGATTTGATAATAAGAACAAAAAAATACAGGTTATCGGATATGATTTAAGCTATAAAAAAGGTAAAAAAATTATTCAAAATCATTTAATTTTATTACCGGAAAGTTTTATTCTACATCATCTTTTGATGGTAAAAAAGAAGAAACATCCGGTTGGGCTTCAGAACTTCAAAACATATATATAGAGAATTTGAACAGTGATTTTTTCAATAAACTTTCATTATATGGAAATGAAATTGAATAAAAAACTTATAAATAAAACACAATGATAAAAACCTTTTCAATTCTATTATTAATTATATTTCTCTCATGTTCAAAGAAGCTAGAAGAGAAAACAGTAAAAAAAGAAACTGAAACAAAAAATATTGACAGCAATACAACTGACAATCAAAGTATTAAAAATACAGAATTTACAACTAGCAATAATGATTGGAAAGGCTCTTATAAAATTTCAACCAAAGCCATCAGTCAATTTGATAATAATGAAACAAATATTCTTTATTCAATAACGGTCGAATCGAACCAAAAAGCAATTTTAAGTATTGGAGCAAAAAATGTGGAAGATTATTGGTGTGAAGGAGAATATCGTTTAATTAACGAGGATAATATTTTACATGCAAAAGGAAAATGTGATCAAGATGATATCGATGACTTTTACTTAAAAAATGAGAATAAAAAATATTTTATAAAAAGTAAGAGATTTATAAATAAAGATTGGCAGGAATTAGAAAAAGAATAAATAAAACTAAATGATGAAACCCTTTTTAACTTTATTACCTCTTATATCTTTCTTTTTAAGCTGTAAAGAGAATAATTCGAAAGCCATTAATGGTGATAAAATAAATTTAAAAGATTCAATAATAAAAATATCTGATAAAAATTTCATTGATATATCAGGGAAATGGAAATATGTTAAAAAGGATCAAAATTCAACTGTCCCTGAAGAAATGTTTACATTAAATATAATTCAAACTGATAATAATATAAAAGCTCAATATTGTGCAATTGCAAATAGTGGTGGGAAAATAGATTGTGAAAATGACATAGAATATAATGTTAAAGGAACTGTAAATAGAGGAAAAATTATTGTTGATTTTTATAGTTTTTTCAGTAGTCAAAATGATAAGGGAAAAGCAGAAATTATCATTAATAATGACGGTACTTTAAAATGGAAAGTTATTAAGTCTCCACAAGGACTATTTTATAGTCCTGATGAATGTATATTGCAAAGAGAAAGTAAGATAGAAAACACTCAGAAAAACTCAGTATCAAAACAACTGCTACCATTTGATTATAAAGATATTGGGACTAAAATCCAATTAGAGGCAAAATCTGAAAAAAATATTGAGATATTATTTAAACAAAAATATCAGTTAGGTATAGATGCTATGGCCAAACTTCCATCGAACGGTAACTATGACTTATATATCATAAGCAATATTAGTGGAGATAGTGAATTAATGTATCTAATTACAACACAAAATGGTAAATTAATAGATGGTTTGGAAATAAGTAATAGCAATGGAGATGGCGAAGAAGTTAAGGTATTTTCTATCAATGAAAACTATGAAGTTTCTATTTATTCCGAAAAAAATAGCACTAAAAAATTAACAGAATTGTACTATTTAAA